>NZ_LLWJ01000001.1:0-1083 GCF_001529285.1 Pseudomonas sp. TAA207
GGTTCCAGTGCGAGCCGGCTTCCGGGCGATGCTTGTGGTGGGCGTTGGAGTATTTATGGATGCGCCGCCCCAGCGGGTCGTAGGCGTAGTCGACGCTGAGGGTGCTGTCTTCAAAGCGCACCAGACGGTCGAACAGGTCCCAGCGCATTTGGCTGTGTTGGCCGTTGTGCCAGCGGCGGATCTGGTTGCCGCGCTCGTCGTATTCGTAGTGCGTGCCCGCGTATTCGCGCAGCAGGTTGTCCATCAGTGTGTTGCGTTTCGGGTCTTGATCCAGCGGGCGGCGGATTTCAGCCACGCTGTTGTCCAGCAGGTTGCTGGCCGGGTCGAAGGCGAAGGTTTCGACGCCCAGGCGGCTGGTGGCGCTGAGCAGTCGACCCACCGGGTCGTAGCGGTAGGACAACGGCCCGCGGCGGCTGTCGTTGATGTCGGTCAGTTGGCCCGCGGCGTCGTATTTGTACTCGCGTTTGAGCAATGTGGACTGGTCGTCGCTACGGCTCAGCAGTTGGGCTTGCAGACGGCCGACCGGGTCCCATTGTTGGGTTTGCAGCAGGCGGTTGCCTTGGTGGCGGGCGACTTCGCGGTGCAGGTCGTCGCGCTCGTAGCCGATGAGTTCGTGTTCGTCGAGGCGCATGCCTAGCAGGTGGCCGCTGCCGTAGGTCAGCCAACTGACTTTGTGGCCGTCCGGGCGGGTGGTGGCGATGCGTTGGTTGAGCACGTCGTACTCGTGTTGCCACACGGCGACTACCGGTTTTTGCAGGCTCAGGTAGTGCTGGTGTTCGCGCAGCAGGTTACCCGCCGGGTCGTGGAACCATTGCAGGCGGCTGTCGGCGTTGGTGGCCATGACCAGGTTGCCGTTGCCGTCATAGGCGAAGGTTTCGGTTTGCGCGGTGTCGTTCAGACGTGCTGTGCGCTCGATCAGGCGCCCTGTCGGGTCGAACTCGACGTGGGTGGTGCGCTGCCCGTCGACGGTGCTCGCGAGGCGGCCGGTGCTTGCGTCGTATTCGTAGAGGGTGCTGCGCCCGTCGAAACCGGTCTCTTTGAGCAGACGACCAATCGGGTCGTAATGGAATTTGGCCTGTTGCT
>NZ_LLWJ01000002.1:0-1212 GCF_001529285.1 Pseudomonas sp. TAA207
TTTTAGTTGTTTCTCTGCCAGCGAACGGCTCTCCTAGTGCCATTGCCTGCGCTAAATCTTGAGCTAGTGATGACTTCATACTCTTCTCACTACCTGTTATAAGACCGAGTGAACCTTTAGGCAAAATATCTTGTACATTCCAAAGTAAACTGCCTGAAAAGTCTTCTGATTCTTTAAGTTCTTTAGCTGTGCTTACTTTATTAAATATATTAGTCATTTATTTCTCCTTTAGTATATAATAACAAAAAAGACTTGAAAAGTCAAGCCTTAAATCTATTTTTTTCTAATTCAATGCAATGTTTACATTTAGGGTTGTCTACATGGATATATTCTTTTACAACTTCTTTTTTTAAACTTTTTATTCTAAGTTGTTCTTTTTTTAAGTCCATGCAGTGTGATATTGACCAGCCACAACCACTACATTTAATGCTTTTCAGTTTGTAAGGTTTGTGTTTTGTTGTATAACTCATCTATTTTCTCCGTTTTAATCATCGTAAATGACTGTTATTTATTATTTGAACCAAGATAAATCAATTTCATTAGCTAAGTCAGCAATTTCTTTTAAGGCTTCTTCGTCTGTCATGCTTTTTAAATCACATTCTTTAAGTTTGCGTTCTATTTCATCAGCTGTTTCGATCGCCTCTTCTAATGATTGAGTTCTGTTAAAGTTTTTCATATTTTCTCCTTTTCTTATACCATAGTATCAAATCATCTTACATTTGTCAAATATTAAATTCTATTCCGTGCTACTTTTTTAGATAGCCCTTAAGCCCTTATCGTGTCGTATAATCCCAGCAAGTTAAAAGAAAAGACTACTTAATTTCAAAACTTTTCTATAAATAACTCTGTCAGACTTCTACGCGTCACGGAGTGTTTCTGTTCACCGACACTCATGGAACTCATAATCTTTTATTTCATGCTACGCTCTAGGCTATTTGTAAAGTAATCACATTTTCAATTGAGTCTAGGTTTTAAGCAACTATCCTGACCCTCAAGCGTAAGATTATAAATGACTTTCGATATTTTCAACTTTATTCAATATTGAATTCTCTATTTACATTAGTTACAAGTCATTCAGTAACTAACTATTTAATTAACTTATTTAATAATATCAAAGTTTTTTTAAAATTTCTCTTCATTGATACCAGTTTTAAAGCCTATATTAATTTATCTTATATATTTTAATCTTTTATCTTTTGCGTGAAAAAAAAG
>NZ_LLWJ01000003.1:0-1222 GCF_001529285.1 Pseudomonas sp. TAA207
CAAACAATAAGCTAATTGTGCTTACTGATACCATACTTTACAAACAGGACACACAATGCACTTACATTCTGCCACTTCTAGTCAAATTGCGGTTAAGCGTAAAACAAAAGCCACTAAGGTGGCAATTATTTTTTTAATATAATTTATTTATTTTTCCCTAAATCAAAATGTATTGCTGGCTGACTATTCCATAGTTCTAATGTTTCCTTGTCTACTTCTGGTTGATTCATGTATTCTCTGTTCATTCTAGCTCTTGTATTAACTACTTTAATTTTAATACGTTTCTTGTATTCCTGCTGTCGTAAGTACATCAGATATTTATCTCTAGCCATAGTTACCTCCTATAAATAGTATAACACAAAATGCCTACAAAGTCAATCATAGCTTACATAACAGAGGATAAACCAAACCTGAAAAGTGGATATGCTATAATAAGTATATCAAGTTGAGAGAGGGAAGCAAATGACAGAAGAACAGCTATTATTTAAGCAAGAAACATTGTCAGAAGTTGACTTTAACGAGTTCTTACTTAACGCTGTTGAATGTGGTTTGATTAATCTTGATACAGCTTTAATTTTTAAGGGAGAATAAAGAAATGAATAAAGAACATATTTTAGCACAAAAAGAAGTATTGAATCCGATTGAATATGAACACTATGTTAAGCACTTATTTGATATCGGAGAAATTACTAAAGAGCTTTATATTGAATTGAGTTCTGATTTATGAGCAAGGCTTTAGCGATTGACTTTAGCACTTCTAATACTGGTTATGCATTTCGTAATCCTTTAACAAATGAGTATGTAGTCGGTTCAATTGCAGGTGGTAAAAGTAAAGATCCTTTGGAACGTGCAAAACTAATTGCTGACGGTATAACAGAAGTCATTGAGCATTATAACTTATTTGATTATTTTATTTATATTGAAGAACCTATCATCACGTTCAAGTCTAAGGGAAACATCTCATTGATTAGAGCTAACGGTTCATTCTTAGGAGTCATGCGTAACCGTCATAACATTGGCTATGTTGATGTACCTAATTCTAAATGGTGCGGTTATCATCTAATCAAAGGTAAAAGTGCATTACGAAAAGTGCAAAGCATTGAGATACTCAAAAGCTATAATATAGTACCTGATGATGATATCAATGATGACCAAGCAGACGCCTTTTGTATCTTGCTCTATGTAGAAAGTCAGGAGAATATATAATGATTGTAATTAATAT
>NZ_LLWJ01000004.1:0-1239 GCF_001529285.1 Pseudomonas sp. TAA207
AGGTGTTGACAGCAGCGTGTAACGCTGTAGAATTCGCCTCCCGCTAACGAGAGATCGAAAGCGCAAGTGGTTGAAGTTACAAGGGAAACTTTGAAATCTTCTGAAATAACCGCTTGACAGCAACAGAGGCTGCTGTAGAATGCGCGCCTCGGTTGAGCGAAAGCTTAACCAACCGCTCTTTAACAACTGAATCAAGCAATTCGTGTGGGTGCTTGTGGAGTCAGACTGATAGTCAAAAAGATTATCAGCATCACAAGTTACTCCGCGAGAAATCAAAGATGTAACCAACGATTGCTGAGCCAAGTTTAGGGTTTTCTCAAAACCCAAAGATGTTTGAACTGAAGAGTTTGATCATGGCTCAGATTGAACGCTGGCGGCAGGCCTAACACATGCAAGTCGAGCGGTAACAGAAAGTAGCTTGCTACTTTGCTGACGAGCGGCGGACGGGTGAGTAATGCTTGGGAACATGCCTTGAGGTGGGGGACAACAGTTGGAAACGACTGCTAATACCGCATAATGTCTACGGACCAAAGGGGGCTTCGGCTCTCGCCTTTAGATTGGCCCAAGTGGGATTAGCTAGTTGGTGAGGTAATGGCTCACCAAGGCGACGATCCCTAGCTGGTTTGAGAGGATGATCAGCCACACTGGGACTGAGACACGGCCCAGACTCCTACGGGAGGCAGCAGTGGGGAATATTGCACAATGGGCGCAAGCCTGATGCAGCCATGCCGCGTGTGTGAAGAAGGCCTTCGGGTTGTAAAGCACTTTCAGTCAGGAGGAAAGGTTAACGGTTAATACCCGTTAGCTGTGACGTTACTGACAGAAGAAGCACCGGCTAACTCCGTGCCAGCAGCCGCGGTAATACGGAGGGTGCGAGCGTTAATCGGAATTACTGGGCGTAAAGCGTACGCAGGCGGTTTGTTAAGCGAGATGTGAAAGCCCCGGGCTCAACCTGGGAACTGCATTTCGAACTGGCAAACTAGAGTGTGATAGAGGGTGGTAGAATTTCAGGTGTAGCGGTGAAATGCGTAGAGATCTGAAGGAATACCGATGGCGAAGGCAGCCACCTGGGTCAACACTGACGCTCATGTACGAAAGCGTGGGGAGCAAACGGGATTAGATACCCTGGTAGTCCACGCCGTAAACGATGTCTACTAGAAGCTCGGAGCCTCGGTTCTGTTTTTCAAAGCTAACGCATTAAGTTGACCGCCTGGGGAGTACGGCCGCAAGGTTAAAACT
>NZ_LLWJ01000005.1:0-1277 GCF_001529285.1 Pseudomonas sp. TAA207
CGGAGATTAAAAGTTTGCTTGATTGACTTGAAATAATTGATCCAGGAATCGGATGACGTTAAGTCAAGTTTTTAGAGTAACAAACGTAGAATTTTAATCTATTTATTTTAAGCACTTACCTTTTCAAATTGATTAGGTGTAAGATACCCTAAACTTTGATGGATTCGTTTTGAATTATAAAAGGCTTCGATGTACCAGAAAATACTCTGATAGGCTTCTTCAAAGTTCTTATATTTAAATTGATACACCCACTCTCTTTTTAAATGTCCATGCCAAGATTCAAGACTGGCATTATGATAAGGGTATCCCCTTCGACTGAAAGAGTGAGTCATCCCATAATACTTAAGCAACTCTTCATACTCTAGACTCGTATACTGGCTTCCTTGGTCAGAATGAAGAATAACAGCTTCTGGATAGTCTTGTGATTTAATGGCCTTATTTAAAGTTCTTTGCACTAATTCTACAGTCATTCGCTTGCCCAAATCCCAAGCAATGACTTTTTTAGTATAACGATCCATAATGGTTGAGAGATAAGCCCATCCTTGTTGAGTAGGAATATAAGTAATGTCGGTTGACCAAACCTTATTCTTCTTTGTAGGTTCAGTCTGTATGAGATTTTTTCGATTGATGTGATCACTTAGTGAGTATCCAGGCTTAAATTTCTTAATGACTACAGACTTGAGTTGAAGTTGCTTCATTAGCTTCTGTACCAGTTTTAACCCGACTTTTTCCCCTTGTTTAAGTAGAAGATGATGAATTTTAGGAGCACCATAGATTCCTCGGTTAGCATTGAAGAGTTGAGAAATTTTGAGTGACAGGTATTGTCTCCTTAATTGAGTTTTAGATGGATGTCGGTTAATCCGTTCATAATAACTTGATTCAGGAACATCAAGGAGTTGACAGCTTAGTCTGACATTGAGTGCTAAAGTTTGTATGGTTTGAGCCATATCCGCAGCACTCACTTCTTTTTCTCGGCGAATATGGTCAATACTTTTTTTAAGATGTCTCGTTCTTCCTTAACTTTAGCCAGTTGTCTTTTTAATTCTAGAAAATCAGCTTTAGAGACGGAGCTTTCATTAGATTTAGAGTAGAGGTCTATCCATTTATAAATTGTTGCAGGGGCCACGTCGTATTCTTTAGACAGCTGGGTGACGGATTGACCAGAATGATAGAAGGCGATAAGGGTTTCTTTAAATTCTTTTGAGTAGCGTTTTTGCATGTTTTTGTCCTTTGTCTAAATTATACAATAGTGACTCTAAGATTTAAGGATAACATCA
>NZ_LLWJ01000006.1:0-1337 GCF_001529285.1 Pseudomonas sp. TAA207
ACGAGAATGAGCTTACAGAGTACACTACTGACGATATTATGGGCTTTATACAAGATATGGCTGATGATTTCAAAAACTGGAAAGGCGAATAAAATGACAGAAAAAATTATTATCTCTAAAGAGTTGAACGAATGGCTAGAAGAACATCAAACGTTAGATGCTGATAATACACTATATGATATACGCTTCAGCAAAGAAATTTTTGATGAATTATTTGAAAAAGTTTGGCTTGAAGTTGACAATACAGAGAGCTATAAAAATACTTTAGCAGCATTTGGTTTAAGTGGTAATACTAAACAGGCCCATCTATGGTTATTATTGAACCGTGATAAATGGGAAGTAGCAAAAGATGAGTTGTTTTACATCTGTATTCCAGAGCCTCATGATAGAAACGGCTATTTGGCAAAAGATATTGGACTGGAATTTTTCCTTAAAGTGCCTAACCAAAAACGTTATAAATGGACACAAGAAGAAATTGATAAACATGAAGTAGCTAAACATTTACAACATTTTAAAAAGAAAGTAGAAAAATAAAAGTTAAAAGAGTTTATGCTTGACAGTGTGAACTTTTTTTGATATTATAGTCTTATAGAAATTAAGGAGATACAAATGAAAAATACAATGTTAAATTGATGAACAACAAAAAAGGATATTTGAATTCTTTTAAAAATGAGCTAGGTGAAAAGTTCATCTTCCTAGGATTCAAAGAAGAAAGAAATAACTTCAAGTCAGAGTTCACTAAAGAAGAAATTAAAGCGATGGATGAAAGATACTTAGAATTTATTGAAGAGGTCTAAGTTAATTCTTGACAAATATAAAGTAATTTGATAATATTGTCTTATAGAAAGGTGGTTAAATAATGGCGATGCGAAAGGATAGGGAAATAGTAGCTTATAACCCTATTACAGAAGAAGAACTACACTTTAGCTGTAAAGCTCAATGTGCTAAGTATTTCGGACTTAAAGCTAATACAGTTGTCAAGTGGTTTGATATTGGTAGGCCTATAATTGAACTGCTAAGAGAGCAAGATAATAAGCAGATGGCAATTGAAAAGCAAGACAAACTAAAAGGCTTTGAGTTATTTACAATAAAGGAGTGGTTGGATTATGTGTAAGAAACGCAAATACACAAAAATGGGCGCTTTATATTCAATAGCAAATGCCCAACATAACAAAAAGAAAGCTGATAAGATACCAGTTAGAGCTTATTACTGTAAGAAGTGCAATTTATATCACTTATCAAGTCAGCAAAGATTAAATATTAAGACAGGAGTAATTGGATGATGAAAGATGAATTTACATACTACACAGTATCTTGGATATTGGAAAAAGAAATTA
>NZ_LLWJ01000007.1:0-1514 GCF_001529285.1 Pseudomonas sp. TAA207
TTGGCGGTCAGGTTGCCCGTCACGGTTTCAGCGGTTGATGCCGGGGTGCTGCCAGTCACGGTGCCTTGCGCCAGATCGGCGCCATCCTTGACCAAATCCAGCGCGTTTTCGAACACCGTGGCTTGCGCATCACTGACGACTTTCAGGCCGCTGTCGGTCAGGGTGAAGGTCACCGTGGCGGTGCTTTGATCGCCGTCGCCATCGCGGATGGTGTAGGTAAAGGTGTCGGTGGCGGTCGGCGTGGTCACCAGATTCGGTGTGCCTTTGTACACCGCCGTGCCATCTGCCGAGATGGTCAGGGTGCCGTAAGTGCCGTTGATCACGGTGCTGCCGCCACTGGTGACGGTGACTACGGCGTTGCTGCCCGCTTTAATGGCGACCACTGCGCCGCCTGCCGCGCCGCCGTCTGCGCCGAGGGTGTCGTTGGTCAGTACGTTGAGGGTCGAGGTGCCGCCTTCAATCAGCGTGCCAGTGTCGTTGGTGGCCTGCGGCACATCGTCGACGATGCTGATTTTGATCGTGCCGGTGGTGGTGTTGCCCAGCGCGTCGGTGGCTTGGTAAGTGAAACTTTCTTGGCCATCAATCACATTGGCGCCGTTATCGGCACCCGGTGTGGTTTTTGGCGCCGATGTCAGGGTGTAGGTGTATTGGCCGTTGGCATTCAGTTGGATTTGGCCATAGGCGCCCGCTGTATTGCTCAAAAGCACGAAGGTCAGTGCGCCCGAACCGCCCGAGGTATTGGCGGTCAGGTTGCCCGTCACGGTTTCAGCGGTTGACGCTGGCGTACTGCCAGTCACCGTGCCTTGCGCCAAATCGGCGCCATCCTTGACCAGATCCAGCGCGTTTTCGAACACCGTGGCTTGCGCATCACTGACGACTTTCAAACCGCTGTCAGTCAGGGTGAAGGTTACTGTTGCAGTGCTTTGATCGCCGTCGCCATCGCGGATGGTGTAGGTAAAGGTGTCAGTGGCGGTCGGCGTGGTCACCAGGTTTGGTGTGCCTTTGTACACCGCCGTGCCATCTGCCGAGATGGTCAGGGTGCCGTAAGTGCCGTTGATGACGGTGCTGCCGCCACTGGTCACGGTCACCGCCGCGTTGCTACCGGCTTTAATCGCCACTACTGCGCCGCCTGCCGCCCCGCCGTCTGCGCCCAACACATCGTTGGCCAGTACGTTAAGGGTCGAGGTGCCGCCTTCGATCAGGGTGCCGGTGTCGTTGGTGGCCTGCGGCACATCGTCGACGATGCTGATTTTGATCGTGCCAGTGGTGGTGTTGCCCAGCGCGTCAGTGGCCTGGTAGGTGAAACTTTCTTGGCCATCAATCACATTGGCGCCGTTATCAGCACCCGGTGTGGTTTTTGGCGCCGAGGTCAGGGTGTAGGTGTATTGGCCGTTGGCATTCAGTTGAATTTGGCCATAGGCGCCCGCTGTATTGCTCAAAAGCACGAAGGTCAGTGCGCCCGAACCGCCCGAAGTGTTGGCGGTCAGGTTGCCCGTCACGGTTTCAGCGGTTGA
>NZ_LLWJ01000008.1:0-1625 GCF_001529285.1 Pseudomonas sp. TAA207
GTTTATTTTATATACTATTATATCAAAAAAACTCTAAGCTGTCAAGCCTAAAGTTTTATATGATGTTATTGTTTACTTTTTATAAATATGGGGAAGCCAATAAAATTCACTTAGCACTCTGTATCCATTTTTTTGAAGCCATTTACCAGCAATTATATAACTTTCTATACTTCCGTCAAATGCTTCCATTTTTTCTCTTAGTTCTTTTTCAATTCTTGGTTCTTTTTCAATAGGATGCAATATAAACTTTTCAACCATTTAAGCCTCTTTCAATTTATTCTTGAACCAAACAATGCGTTCTTTGAACCAAGCGTCAACTCCTTCAGGACGTAGCCATTTACCTTGTTTAACTCCATTCTTTTCCATGAACTCAATCACTTTAGTTGGAGTTTCTAGGTCGTCCCACATAGTATATTGTTTTGCTGAATTGAATTTACTAAACATTTCAAGTGTTTCGATGTAGCTATCTTTCAGAAGCTCCGTGTCAAGCAATTTTTGGGCCTTTTCAGCACGTTTAGCAAGTCGTTCGTTAGCTTGTTCCAGTTGCTCCTTTTGTCGCTGTAAGCTCAAGTTGTGGTTGATGTAAGCAATTTGCTGTGCATGTCGTCCAAGTTTGCCTTGCGTATTAAGCTCGATTAGTTTAGCCAGTCCGTCGCCAAGAATTTCATCAGGGACAAGATTATATTTATATTTTTTATTTGTGTTTCGTACATAGTTGTCAAGCGTTTGTTTAATTTTAAGTTTTTTGTGCAGTTCTCTTAGCGTTGTCAATTTAATACTCCCTCATATATTTTACCAAACTTCAAAGCGTTAATTTTCACTAACTGCTTCAAGTCTGATATAAATTGCTGTTCTCCGTCAAAGTCAAATGGCATTGATACATTTTCCTTGATCCAAGTGAAAGCTCCGTCAAAGTCTTGTCTTAGTAAGCTCATCTTATCCACGATGTCGATAATTTGCTCTCTCTCTTCTGCTGTGTACATGTAACCAACTTTCTAGAAAGGAAGTTCTGATTCATCAACTTCAATCGGTTCAGATTTTCCAAATAAGTCCTGTTTAGCTTGTGATTGACTACTATTATCATTAGAGATAAATACTTTTTCAACTGTGGGAAAAACAAAGTTATAATTTACGTATTCGCCTGATTCCTTAGCTTGTACACGACCGCTGACCGTTACTGTGTCTCCTAATTGAATGAAGTCAGGCAAGAAAGCCGAACCATATGCAACTTTCACGTTAGATCCCTTTTCTTTTTCAAATAATGGTACTGAAATGATTTTCTTGTCGCCTTTTGCTGTGCTTACTGTACGTGTGTTCTTTTCGTTCGCTTGTGCTGTAACTGTGATAATTGCCATTTAATTATTCTCCTTTTTCTGATTCTTGCTGTGCTAACCAAATCGTCATGATGTCGGTAATTTCTTTTTTAGTCT
This sequence comes from Pseudomonas sp. TAA207, assembly GCF_001529285.1. Classification (NCBI taxonomy): domain Bacteria; kingdom Pseudomonadati; phylum Pseudomonadota; class Gammaproteobacteria; order Pseudomonadales; family Pseudomonadaceae; genus Pseudomonas; species Pseudomonas sp. TAA207. The sequence goes on from NZ_LLWJ01000008.1 coordinate 1,431, forward strand.
TATCTTTCAAGCTATCGATATTTTTATATCCTAGTTGTTCAGCTCGTTTAATAAGTGGTTGGATCTCTCTAAGTCGTTGTTTTTCTGCTTCAAGTTCTTTCTGCTCTTCTGTCAAGTCAGGAAGGTCTTCATTTGCGTAAATGTATAGCCCTAAACCATGACGAGCGATTGCCTTAACTAGTCCACGCTGAATGG
>NZ_LLWJ01000009.1:0-1673 GCF_001529285.1 Pseudomonas sp. TAA207
GAACTTACCAAACTTGAACTTGTTGGACGGTACTAAAGACTTTAGTGGAGATTGGGAACATTCAGATGTTTCGGTAAATGACGGAACATATCAAGGTCTAACCGTTAAGAAAAGAACCGGTCAATGGGTCGGTATTAATAAAACATTTACTGCACCTAAAGACGGAGTTTATACTTTCTCAGCTCATGTTAAAAGTTCAGGAAACAAGGCAGATGTAACTAGATTTGTTCTTGTAAATGGTAGTCCTGTTGCTGCTGTTCCTGATAAGATAATGGGTAACGATTTTGGTTGGTTGAGGGATAGTGCCTCTGTAACATTAAAAGCTGGCGACAAGGTTTCAGCCAGATATGACATCGCAGGTTCAGGTTCAGATTCTGCTTTATGGACTGCTGGTCATAAGTGGGAAGAAGGCTCAACCGCTACTCCTTGGATGCCCTCAGCTAGTGAAGTAACACCCGAAGATTATCCAAGCTATATCGGAACATATACTGATAATGACTCTAACACACAAAGTACAGACCCAGGAAAATATACTTGGAAAAAAATAGAATAAGTAAAGGAATATAAAATAAAATGGCAAAACAATTAAGTACAGCACGTAAATTTAAAATGATTACAGGGAAAGACCTTTTCCAGCAACAAAAGGCAATGGATGCAGAGCTTAAAAAAGAAGACGGAGAAATTACTGATGTAATGGAGTTCGTTCAATATGGTCTATACTTGGCTCTTTTTCAAGATAACATTGTAAAAGCTAAAAGTGACTTCTCTGACTTCCGTTCTAGCTTTGAGTTCGATACTGACGGTAAAGGGCTTAAAGAACTTGTCGAACTGTGGCAGAAAGAAATTTAATGAGCTGAAAGGACTGTAAATGATTTTAAAACATGCAATTAGATACTTAGAACTAACTGGTTCAGACTTTATTACAGATTTAAAAGACTTTGCAGACCTACAAAATTCTTTTGTCGCTGGATATATTCCTGATGACTTTACAGAGCAAATGGAGAGCTTTACAGACAAGTTATTGATACTTTGGGTAGATTGTAACGGAGGACTGCAAAACGCCTTAGACGATAAAACAGAGCTTCCTACAACTAACGAGTTAATCAATATCTTCTGTAAAACTGTTTTTATTAAAGAAAAAGAGGAAACGGAAGACGATATGGTCTTCTTTTCTTCTAGTTCATTGATTAAGAAAAAGAAAGATACTGTAAAGGAAAATAAAACCTTAGAACTTTTGACTGTTTTAGGCAATAATGAAATTGATATAACACAGTTCATGGAAATGGAACTAGAACTTGTTTATAAAATAATCGAACTTATTGCAGAGAAGAAGAAAGAGGAAAAAGAAAAAGAGAAAAGGCGTAAAAGAAAGGGTATGTAATGGCAAGTAATGCAACATTTGAGGTCGAGATATACGGTAATACCACGAAATTCGAGAACTCACTTAAAGGCGTTAATACCGCAATGTCAGGGCTTAGAGGAGAAGCTAAAAACTTACGTGAAGCTCTAAAACTTGACCCAACAAATACCGGTAAAATGGCACAATTGCAGAAGAACTTACAAACGCAGTTGGGCTTATCACGTGACAAAGCAACAAAATTAAAAGAAGAACTTTCTACGGTTGACAAAGGTACGTCAGCAGGTCAAAAGAAATGGCTACAACTTACTAGAGA
>NZ_LLWJ01000010.1:0-1836 GCF_001529285.1 Pseudomonas sp. TAA207
AGCGAAATTCTATAGAAATTAATAATAATTTCACTCTTTGGAATTTCTTTTTTTAGTTTCAAGGCATAAGCGTATTGAAACATTTGATTGCCTAAACGACCATCCATATCAACTATTATTTTTTTCATTTCACTTCTCATTCTTGATAATTTTGGGTAGTGTAAAATAAGTTGTGTAAACACAAAAAGGAATAAATCCGTTATAGTAGAGTTGCGAAACATTACTAGAAAGAGATTTATTCCTATGACTCAGTTTACCACAGAACTACTTAACTTCCTAGCCCAAAAGCAAGATATTGATGAATTTTTCCGTACTTCTCTTGAAACTGCTATGAATGATCTGCTTCAAGCAGAGTTATCAGCCTTTTTAGGGTATGAACCTTACGATAAAGTAGGCTATAATTCTGGGAATAGTCGTAACGGAAGCTATTCACGGCAATTTGAAACCAAATATGGGACTGTTCAGTTGAGCATTCCTAGAGATCGTAATGGGAACTTTAGTCCAGCTTTGCTTCCCGCTTATGGACGTCGAGATGACCACTTGGAAGAGATGGTTATCAAACTCTATCAAACCGGTGTAACGACTCGAGAAATTAGTGATATCATCGAGCGAATGTATGGTCATCACTATAGTCCTGCCACAATTTCTAATATCTCAAAAGCAACTCAGGAGAATGTCGCTACTTTTCATGAGCGAAGCTTAGAAGCCAATTACTCTGTTTTATTTCTTGACGGAACCTATCTTCCATTAAGACGTGGAACCGTTAGTAAAGAATGTATTCATATCGCACTTGGCATTACACCAGAAGGACAGAAGGCTGTTCTTGGATATGAAATCGCCCCAAATGAAAACAATGCTTCTTGGTCCACCCTGTTAGACAAGCTTCAAAACCAAGGAATCCAACAGGTTTCTCTTGTAGTGACCGATGGCTTCAAGGGGCTTGAACAGATTATCAGTCAGGCTTACCCATTAGCTAAACAACAACGTTGCTTAATTCATATTAGTCGAAATCTAGCTAGTAAAGTGAAACGAGCAGATAGAGCGGTTATTCTGGAGCAATTTAAAACGATTTATCGTGCTGAAAATTTAGAAATGGCAGTGCAAGCTTTAGAGAACTTTATCGCCGAATGGAAACCAAAGTATAGGAAAGTCATGGAAAGTCTGGAGAATACGGATAATCTTTTAACTTTTTATCAGTTTCCCTACCAGATTTGGCACAGCATTTATTCGACAAACCTCATTGAGTCTCTTAACAAAGAAATCAAACGTCAAACGAAAAAGAAGGTTCTTTTTCCTAACGAGGAGGCTCTGGAACGTTACTTAGTTACTTTGTTTGAAGATTATAATTTCAAGCAAAGTCAACGCATCCATAAAGGGTTTGGCCAATGTGCTGACACACTTGAAAGCTTATTTGATTAATATTCTTCAACTCTACTTGAGTGTTTACACATAATTATTGACAGTATCCTTTTATGGTCATCAGCCTTTATTTTTACAATTTTATCTTCCTTATGTTTTAGGAATTGTCTTTGCCTCTAAGATCAAAAATTTACTTGGAAATAATGTCAAAACCTACTCTTTAATCGGCATTTTTCTAGGTTTACTTTTGATTGTTTTTAGTCCTCTATTTGCTCTAGGTTTATTCCTTACTAGTTTATTCAAAGGAAGTTTAAATTCAAGCTTAACTCAAGACTATGAAAGTACTATTAATATCGTTGAAGATAAACGGATCTGGATAAAATATACCATTCAAAATATCGGAAGTATTCTTCACCAATTTTTGTTGATGCTTTTAGGTTCACTCATCATCATGAAAAACGGCTTATCTATCAAGAC
>NZ_LLWJ01000011.1:0-1920 GCF_001529285.1 Pseudomonas sp. TAA207
GCAGGCGTACCGGGCATCGCCACCCCACCCACTTGAATCGGCGTACTGCTAAAGATCCCCGCCGCACTGATCACCAGGTGTTGCCCCCCTGCCATCAAGGTGATGCTCGCCCCCGCGTCCAGCACCAGCATGGCCCCCGCCTTGAGGTGGATTTGCTGTCCGGCGTCGGCCAGCAAATTCTGCCCGACACGGGTGTGCTGGCTGGTGGCGACCTGCAAGTGGTCATTGCCCTTGATCTGCACTTTGCGGTCGGCCGTCACGGTGCGCTGGTCTTCGGCTTCCAGCACGCTGATGCTGTTACCCGTGATGGTTTCTTCGCGCTGGCCGTCGATCTGCACTCGGCTGTCATGTTTGATGTGCTGTTCAAAATCACGTTGCGCGTGCAGGTAAATCAGTTCCTGGCCTTTACGGTCTTCGATGCGCAGTTCGTTGAAACCTGTGCCCTGCGGCGTGCTGCGGCTGCGGAACACGCTTTGGGTTTTATGCGCGGGCAAATCCAGCGGCACCGGGTTGACGCTGTTGGCCAGGCAGCCGGAAATAATCGGCCGGTCAGGATCGCCGTCTACGTAGTCCACCAACACTTCCATGCCCACTCGCGGGATCGTCACGCTGCCGTAACGCTCACCCGCCCAGCTTGACGACACCCGCAACCAGCAACTGCTGCGCTCATCACTGACGGGGCTGCGGTCCCAGTGAAATTTGACCCGCACACGGCCGTAGGCATCGCAGTGGATTTCTTCGCCCGCAGGCCCGGTCACACGGGCAGTCTGGCTGCCGAAAACGCGCGGTTTGGCGTAGGTCTTTTGCGCACGATAGGTGCCGATTTCCGGCGTGCCATCAAAGCTGTTGCGATAACCCTGAAAGTCGAACGTCGAGGCGCTGGCAAACTCCTCAAGCACCTGCGGCTGACAGCCTTCGTGGGTGATGTGCGTGAGCAGCCACTGCACATTGCACTCGGCCAGCGGATGGTCGCTGAGGGTGAAAAAGTGACCGCTGAGCAAGCTCGGCTGATCGCTCTTGCCGCGGACCACGCAGGACTCGGCCTGATGACGCTCAAGCGCTCGCAGGCTGTAGCGCTGCGCGGATTGGGCCTCGAAAGCACCGCCGGGGTAGGTGTAACTTTCAAGCGCGCACTCTTCGCGAGGCGCACGGTTGTCGGCCTGCACGATCCGGCTGGCTTTTTCGAAATCATAATCGCGACTGAACGTGCTGTTGGTGCGCGCTTGCAGGCTCATCTCAAAATGAGTGATCGCAGGCTCCTCCGCCACCATCCCGCTGCCGGGCACGTAAGGCGTCGGCCATTTAAGGGGTGTAAATGCCTGCTGTTTATCGCCGAATACCAACTGATGGCTGTCAGGCGAATGGCGAAAGTAGTAGTGAAAACCCTCTTCAAAACACAGCCGCTGAATAAAGTGCAGGTCCGACTCCCCGTACTGCACGCAATACTCTCGTGGCGAGTAATCCGAGAACCCGGCAAAGGTGTACCCATCGCTGAAAATACCGTGCTCTTCCAGCACCTGCTCGATGATCTGCTGCACCGTCAGGTGCTGGAAAATCCGATGTTGGGTGCGATGCGCCAGGTAAGCCAGGCTTGGCACCAGCGTCAGGCTGTAATGCGTCAGCCGTGTATCAGAGCCGCTGCGGGTGATGCGTTCAATCTGGCCGTGGATGCCGTTTTGCGCGTTGAACGCTAAAAACGCAGGCTTATGCAGCAACGCTTCAAGGTCGAGATTGGCACGGTCACTGACCAGTTGGATGGCGAAGGAAAACGGCTGACTGATGGCCTCCTTGCCTTTAAATGCCAGTACCTGAAGCGAATCGTCACTGCCGGTTATCACCAGGCTGAAACGCGATGGGGGGCGAAGGGTAGACATCCGTGACTCCTCTGAAACAGAGGCGCTGACGCTAACGGATAAGCCT
>NZ_LLWJ01000012.1:0-2099 GCF_001529285.1 Pseudomonas sp. TAA207
TTCAGGTGTATGCTGATTTAGCTTTAGCAGATGTCACAAAGACAGAGGGTTATGGGAAGAACGGAACTTTTAGCGAAAAGATAACGTTCGATATAATCACAAAGTGGTATACTTACGAAAATTTAACTTTTGAGAAAATTCAAAATGGTAAAGTTATCGCTGGTAAATCTAAAATTTATGGTGGAACAGCACCAGGAGACTATAAGTATATCAAAGGCACTTCTTACACTTATTATGGAGAAACAAATATAGAACGTTTAAGTCGCTGGGACATTAAAGATGAAATATTTAGTTTTATGGGGATATTATATCCGCAACTTCCTAAAACACCTGCTGGAGTTAGATTTTTAGACGATGTTGGAAATGAATATACTGCAATTGTATTTAAGACGGAACAGGTGCAGAATTATATTTTAATTAATACAGATGTAAATGATGAAATTTACCAAGGTTGGAAGGGAACAACTGCTCTAAACTTATTCCCTGTAATGGACTTTGAGCGATATAGAACTCGTATAATTGAAAAAGGTCAAATGGAGCTAATCAATTTAAGTAAGGCAGAGTTTAAAATCAAGAGAAAGGCGGACTTTGTTTAATGTTAGAAGCTAATGTTTATGATAACTTTAATCCTAACTATTACAATATATCCGATTTCAGCATGCCTAATGGTAAAAAAGAAAAAAGAGGTCTACCTATACCAAAGGCAAGATGTCAAGTCATCAATTATGAATTGTGGGAAACAGGTTATCTTTACACTTCATCGGCTACATTGACCGTTTCGGTAGAAGTTGGGGATATTGTTCAAATTCTTTTTCCTGAAGTCGTTCCAATTGAAGAAGCATTAGGTCAAAAGAAAAAATTAAACTTGGATATGGTTTACCTTGTGACAGATGTAGATGAAAGTAATAAAGCTACATTAAAGAACTATTTTTGGGCAATGATTGAAAGCCTTGATGTTCCAAACGCAATAACTAAAACGACAAATTTTGCTATCATTGATTATTTAATTGACCCTCGTAAAAATAATTTAATGAGTTATGGTTATTTCTTTAATTCAAGTATCTTTGCAGGAAAGGCGACAATTAACCGTAAAGCAGAAACTTCATCGGCTCATGACGTAGCAAAAAGGATATTTTCAAAAGTTCAATTTCAACCAACTACGACAATTCAACATGCTTCATCTGAAACAGACCCCAGAAACTTGTTATTTATTAACTTTGCTTCAAGAAGTTGGAACAGAAATAGAATCACGACAAGGGTAGATATTAAGCAAAGCGTGACAATGGACACGGAAACAATAACAGAACGTTCGGCTTATAATTTTGCTGTTGTGTTTGTTAAAAATAAGGCAACAGACGACTATACAGACCATCCTAAAATGTACACAGCAAAAAATAATGGAGATGTCATTGACTATAGTACTTATGGCGGAGACGGAACAGACCTGCCAGATGTAAGGACAGCAAAAACATTATTTTATGATAGAGATGACCACGGAAACCCGCCAGATATATCTACTATTAAGGCTGAAATTTCTCCCTCTACAATCGTTACAAGGTTAATATTTAACCAAAGTGAACTTTTGCCTTTATATGTTAATGACTTAGTAGATATATGGTATGAGGGTAAACTATATTCAGGATATATAGCAGACAGAGTTAAAACAGAGTTCAATGATAGGCTTATTTTTGTAGAAAGTGGAGACAAACCAAATGTTATATGAGTATGTTGCTACTTATGGCGACAAATATAGAATAGATAGCTTCACAGGGTACAGAGAGCTACGTAAAGACCACTTAGAGTTATTGAATGGTAAAGTATACTATAATAGCGAAAACTCGCTTAGAATTGAAACTACGCTCTTGTACGAAGTCGGTCAATTTGTATCAATTGGTGGTTATCCTTATGGCGGTAGAAAATTTAGATTGTTAGAGCTATCAATTACTGATAACCCAGTTTTAGATAAAGCGAAGATAATTTCAAGAAAGGTTAAAAATGACAATTAAAAACTTTACATTCTTTAGTCCAAATGGTACAGAGTTTCCAGTCGGTTCTAATAATGACGGAAAACTATACATGATGTTGACAGGAATGGACTA
>NZ_LLWJ01000013.1:0-2271 GCF_001529285.1 Pseudomonas sp. TAA207
CCATTTGTTATAAACTTCTTTTGAAATTTTCAAAAATTCAGGTTCATAGAAGGCATAGACCTCTCCGAATTTCACATAGAGGGCTGTTGCTTTTGATTGATACTCCTGATATTTAGCCTCTCTGGTATCTTGATCATTTTTCATTGAAGCATAAACATATAGTTTTTCAACTTGTTGAGAAATGGATAGCATTTTTTCGGTAATTGTCAGAAGACTTTCAGCTGAATCAAGTAAATGACCAGGGTCTGTCTCTTCAACGAGTGAAAGTTCGCTTTTTATTCTAGTTAGCTCTGCTTCCCATTCTTTATCTGTTTTATAAATTGTTGTCAAATCCCAAGTTAATTTTTCAGGAATTTCATTTCTATTCTTAGCCATGAAGCTCACTCCTTTTTATTCAAAATAATTTTTATTCACATTAAAAACTTATTAGCAGAATTTCATTCATTCATATCCTTCTTCTGCTTTTTCATTATAGCATAGAAACGGGGAGGATATACTGCCTTAAAGCTATTTTGCTGAAAATTTATTAAAAAGTTTTCATAATATAGATTAATATTCTGCTTAATTTGAGTAAATTTATGTAAAGGGATTTCATCATCAAAAACTTCAAGTAAGTTCAATCCCAAAGGCGCAATAAAAGAACGTTCAAAAGTCAAATTCAACAAATTTTCACCTCTTTGGTAATATTTTTCCTGAAGTTTCAACCATTTTGGTGAACAATAATAAAGTTGCCGACGAATAAATTCCGCTAGTTTAAGATCAACAATAAGTGGTATTGTCAGTAACTTTTGTGATAAAAAAGGCAGTCGTAATTGCTCAATAAGTCGTCCTTGACCAAAAGGGATTTCTTCTTGTAAATAAATAATTTTCCCACGCAAATCTTCATGAATCAGTGTCTTCAATCTCAGCTTCTGAGTTTTAAAATCTAATTCCCAATAATAGAAACGGTTCTGTTGCAAAGTTTTCTGATAAGTCTATTTTAGTGTAAAATGAATAAAAATGACAGCGAGGATATATCAATGAACTATTTTAAAGGTAAACAATTTCAAAAAGATGTGATTATTGTCGCTGTTGGTTATTATCTACGTTACAATCTAAGCTATCGTGAAATTCAAGAACTCCTTTATGATCGTGGGATTAACGTTTGTCACACAACTATTTATCGTTGGGTACAAGAATACAGTAAAGTCCTCTATCATCTCTGGAAAAAGAAAAATAGACAGTCCTTCTATTCGTGGAAAATGGATGAAACTTATATCAAAATCAAAGGTCGTTGGCATTATCTCTATCGTGCAATTGATGCGGATGGATTGACTTTAGACATCTGGCTACGCAAGAAACGGGATACTCAAGCTGCTTATGCGTTCTTGAAACGACTACATAAACAGTTTGGTCAACCAAGAGTAATTGTCACGGATAAAGCGCCCTCTATTGGTTCTGCATTTAGAAAGTTACAGAGTAACGGTTTATATACTAAGACAGAGCATCGAACCGTGAAGTATCTCAATAACCTCATTGAGCAAGACCATCGACCAATCAAACGACGCAATAAATTTTATCGAAGTCTACGAACTGCCTCAACCACGATTAAGGGCATGGAAACAATTCGAGGAATATACAAAAAGAACCGAAGAAATGGAACGCTCTTCGGATTTTCGGTATCTACTGAGATTAAGGTCTTAATGGGAATATTAGCTTAAGAACAAGAAGGATTATAAACCTTGTATTTGATTTTTAAACTTTGCAACAGAACCGAAAATGAGTATTTTGTATTTACTGGCACACTTACAACTATGATAAGGAAACAAGCACAATCAATCATTACAGGTTTAAAAGGACATAATCAGAATTCTGTGACTAAAAATACGACTCGACTTGTTACAGGTTACTTTCCTATTGACTTAATAAAAGGATATCGCCCTTCACAAAAACTATCGGAAGCTAAACAAGCTGAACAAAGGGGACAACAAATAATAATGATGACAGAAAAACAATTTATTGACTTTTTAGCTCAAAGTTTTTATTTGCTCTCCCAGGGGCTTTAATTCTTTTGTTCTTCCAAATTGAAGTGTTAGACAGAAAGAATATTTTAAAATGAAATTACGAGAAATAATAAAAGAGATACCTGATGATGACTGGTTAGAAATTATTGAACAGTCATCAATAAATTATAGAAGTTTTATTGGTCGAGCGCCAAAAAAATATATTGTAGGTGAATTGTTGGATTATGAAGCTTTGTATATTGGTGAAGTCAAAAAGAATAAAAATTAT
>NZ_LLWJ01000014.1:0-2430 GCF_001529285.1 Pseudomonas sp. TAA207
GGACCCACGAAGTGTCCGGCACATCCGGTTCGGATGACTGGCGTACTCCGGTCGCGGGCTAAGGCTGCGCGAGCGTTTTAGCGCACCGGTCCCTTGCGGGCCGGTGCGTGCATGACCCCAGAATTTTCTGTTTTCGGCGCCTGTTTCCACACGACGAAAATCGCTGCACTGCATGAGGGACAAGGGATGTTCGCACCGGCTCATCAGCCCCATTTCACGCTGGCCCTCGACGGGGCGGATTTTCAGGTGCTGGTCTTCAAAACCCCCGGCCTGCTGGCGGGTGAGATGCTGTCATGACGACTGAAAATGCTGTAGCTAAAACCCGTGAGCCACAAATTGCGATTGTTCCTCTGGATGAGATCCAGATCGAAGATGTGGGGCGCGATGTTTCTGCCATTGATGCCTGGCTACAAGACGCCAGTGGGGGTGTCGTTACCCTGGACCGTATACAAAACGTTGCCGGGTTGATTCCAGTGGTTGGCAATGCCATGGCGTTGGCTGATGCAATTAGCGACATCGTGACGCTGGTTAGAACAGAAGGGAAGGAACTGCTCGACTGGGTGAGTTTGGGGATCAACCTGGTGTGCATCATTCCTTTCCCGGGCAGCACCGTTGCGCGCATGAGCTTGCGCCCCATTTTGTTTTTGGTCCGCAGAGAGCTGGCCAACGTCGGCAAGATGTTGCTGGGTGATGCCCTGATTGAAATTGTTGTTGGGCACCTCAACGCAACGATCGTAGGCAAACTCGAACACTTTCTAACGACCGCTCAAAGCCAGCTACCGGGTCTGCTGGAGCAGGCGGGGCAATTAGGCGAAGCGTTTGTACTGGACCTTGCCAAAGGCATGAGGGCACTGGTCGATGGTGATATGGACGTAAAAGGGCGTCTTGTCAGCGCGCAGAAAAATATAACGTCAATCAATACTGAGCAGCTTAAGCGCGACCCGTTGCGCATCATTACGAATGTCTACAGTGCCTTGCGTGATCTTCAGGTCGCCGCAGGTAAAGGCATGGCTAACTCAGCAGCCAAGCTTCTGATGCCCGATCAGGCCAAAAAACGGGTTTATGAACAAACTGAACGCTTGATAACGATGGGCCCTGAGCTGCGCGTGCAGCTCAGAAAGCTCAACGATCCAGCCTTGAAGGGCTCCATCGGCTCGCTGGTGGTGATGCTGAATAAAGCGGTTCAGTTATGGCATGTGCGTAACCCGCGCGCACTGTCCAGCAGCATCAAAAAGGGCACCACCAGCAAAGCCCAATACATTCAGGGTAAGGGGCAATTGGAGGTCAGGAAAAACGAAGTACCGCCCAAGAAAAAAGCCAATGAAGAAAAGAATGGCACCTGTGTCGGCACCTGTAACAGCATCAACTTTGCAATGGGCTCGGAGTCGCTCGAACATACCGATTTCAGCTTGCCCGGCCCGTTCCCGATTGAGTGGACACGTACTTATTTCTCGGCCCTGAGTGCTTACGATCAGGACGTGATGGGTGCCCGTTGGGTGACCGAGTTCACTACCCGTTTTGATTGTATTGGTGATGCCCTGACGTTCCACGACGCCGATGGACGAAGCCATGACTATCCATTGCCCAAAGAGCGCCTGTTTCACTTCGACGCCATCGAAAACCTGACTGTTGTACGCCTTGATCAAAACAGGTTGATGCTATGTCGAGGCTTCGATCGCAAAGAAACCTACGTTCGCCACGGCGATCGCTTCCTGCTGGCCCACATCGAACTGCGCAACGGCGCGGGCGTGATGCTGCATCACGAATACCGCCACGCCGACCAACCGGTGCTGTCTGACCTGATCACCTATCAGGGTGACCTCACCAACGTCCACTTGCATCTGGGCACCATGATCGACGACCACGGCCACCTCAAAGGCCTGTGGGAAATCCGCGACGGCGCGCCGGTGCGTCAACTGGCGGCCTACTACTACGACGCCCACGGCGACCTGATCAACGCGCAGGACGAAAACGGCGCCGCGTGGAGCTACGAATACCAGCATCACCTGATCACCCGCTACACCGACCGCACCGCCCGTGGCATGAACCTGCAATGGCAAGGCACCGGGCCCGACGCCAAGGCCGTGCGCGAATGGGCCGACGACGGCAGCTTCGACACCCGCCTGGAGTGGGATGAAAACATCCGCCTGACCTACGTCACCGATGCCCACGGCAACGAGACTTGGCACTACTACGACATCCTTGGCTACACCTATTGCATTCGCCATCCCGATGGGCGCTCTGACTGGTTCTTCCGGGACCGTGCCAAGAACGTCGTGCGCCATGTTCATGCAGACGGCAGCACAGATCAGTATGCCTTCGATGACAGTAGCAACTTGCTTGAACACATCCGCGCCGACCACAGCGTCATGCACTACGCGTACAACGATCAGGACCAGTTGATCAAAATCCGCGACGCCGAAGGCGGCC
>NZ_LLWJ01000015.1:0-2457 GCF_001529285.1 Pseudomonas sp. TAA207
AAATTTTGAAGTCCAGTTGAAACTCGTGCGTATCCTATATTCATTTTTTTCTCCTTCATTTTAATTTATTGTATCATAACTTAGAAAGATATGTATAAATGAACATAGAATAAATTACGGGTTTATGAACAATAAATGTAAACGATTTTGAGAAATTTAATAAGAAAAGAAGAGTGTCCAGAAAATGACCATTTTCTGGACATAGGATAGAAATATTTTTATAAGTTTATTAAATAACGAAGGAGCAACTTTAGCTACAAATCTTGCTATTTGTAAATCTACATTTTTTTATTGAAAAATAAATAGTTTATAGTTACAGTTGCAACTGCTTTAGCCGCGATTAAAATACTTTTCTCATTCATTTTAAATAAAGGGCTATGATGGGGATAATTTCCGCCGTCTTCAGGCTGTGCACCAATGTAAAAGAAAGTACTTGGTACAACTTGCCCATAATATGAAAAATCTTCAGAAGGATTTTGTGGTCCTAAATCGACTATATTATTGACTTCTGAAATATTCTGATCTTTTAAGCTGTCAACTACAAAGTGAGTGAGATTTTCTGAATTAAAGAGTACAGGATAGTTATCGTCATAATCTACAATCACTTCAACCCCAAAGGTTACTCCAACGCCTTTAGCAATTTGTTTCACTTGGTCTCGGATGACTTTTCTAGTTGTTTCTTTCATCATCCGAACATCCCCTTTTAACACTACTTTATCTTGTATAGCATTAAAACTTCCTGCTCCATCAAATGATCCAATAGTTACAGTACCCATGTCAAATGGATCTATTCTTCTTGAAATTACTGTTTGGAGTTCAGTTACAAAGTAACTAGCGGCTACTATTGCATCATTACTTAATTGTGGCATAGAAGCGTGACCTCCGTTTCCTTTGATTGTAATGGTGAAATTAGAACGTCCCGTTTGAGTTTCTTTATTATGATAGGCAATGACCCCTGTTTTAATTGTAGTCATCACATGAACCCCGATCATATTATCGACACCGTCAAGAGCTCCTGCTTTAATCATACCTTTGGCACCACCAGGAGATACTTCCTCTGCTGGTTGATGGACAATTCTAACTCTTCCCGGAAGTTCTTGTTTTATTTTTACTAGTTCTCTAGCAAGTACCATCAAATATGCAGTATGTGCATCGTGTCCGCAGGCATGCATTACTCCTGGATTGACCGATTTAAAACTTAAATCATTATCTTCAAAAATAGCAAGAGCATCAAAGTCTGCTCTCAACGCAAGAGTTTTTCCGGATTTTCCACCTTCAATATCAACGATGATTCCAAATCCCTTTCCGATAAGTTTTGGTTCACAGTCAAGTTCTTTATAAAAGCCCATAATATACTTAAATGTTTCTTTTTCTTGAAAAGAAATTTCTGGGTATTGATGAAGATGACGCCTAATTTGAATCATTTCATTCTCATATTGTGTTAAGCTAGTCAACAAATTATTAAGTAGTTTCATATGATACCTCTAAACTTTCTACCCGAATTGCTAGTTAATTTCATTGGAAAATAAATAAGTCGTGCTATCCTAATCTTAAACCACTAAGCATTAGAAAGCGCACGACTTATATGACTTATAATAGCACACTTCCAAAAGTTTTTGTTTATTTACTGACAACCATTGAGACGCTTTATCAAACGAGGGTTCCCCTTGAGGTTCAAAACCGAAAGAACGTCCATCTCGCAACATCAGATTGCTTAGTTATCGCTTGTTACCTATGGGGCGTACTGCATTTTAGTGAAACGCTTAAAGCTAAGCACCAACTTGCTCAAAGTTTATTTCCTAATTTCCTAGAATATTCTCGCTTTGTCCGCCGTTGTAATGCCCTCTTACCGAGTATCCAAGTCATTCGCCAAGCACTCGTCTTTAAAGAGGTTGAAGGAATGAGTGTATCCATTATTGACAGCTTCCCCATTCCTTTGTGTCAGCCTATTCGTAATTTCAGAAGCAAAGTTCTTGGAGATTATGCAAATGTTGGCTACAATGCTACAAAGGGACAGTACTTCTATGGATGTAAATGTCATGCTTTAGTCAGTGAATCAGGCTATGTCATAGACTACACAATTACTCCTGCTTCAATGGCTGATAGTTCAATGACCGAGGAAGTGTTGAGTCAATTTGGGACACCAACAGTCCTTGGAGATATGGGATATCTAGGTCAGTCACTGCATGATAGGCTGGAATTAAAAGGAATTGATCTAATGACACCTGTCAGGAAGAACATGAAGCAAAAGAAAATCCTTTTCCCTAATTTTTCAAAACGTAGAAAAGTGATTGAGCGAGTTTTCTCTTTTTTGACAAATCTAGGAGCTGAGCGTTGTAAAAGTCGTTCGCCTCAAGGTTTTCAATTGAAATTAGAGATGATACTTTTAGCGTATTCTTTACTGTTAAAATCAGCTAAATCACTGGAACCAGAGACTTTAAGATATTCTATCGGGTA
>NZ_LLWJ01000016.1:0-2742 GCF_001529285.1 Pseudomonas sp. TAA207
TCTTCTACTTAAACAAGGGGAAAAAGTCGGGTTAAAACTGGTACAGAAGCTAATGTGTCAAGGGCCATCTAAAAATGTTGGTTTTGGGTCATTGAAAATGTAGGAAATGGGCCACCCAAATTGTTGGTTTTGGGCCCATCACTTTATTTACTTTTTGGGGTTTTGGTTTTCTTCTCACTATAGTCTTTCATTCTATAAGATTTTCCAGTAATAGAAATGACTTTAGAATGATGAACCAAGCGGTCCAATAAAGCATTCGTTAATTTCTTATCTTGAAGAAACTCAGACCATTGAGAAAGTGGGATATTCGTAGTAATCAACGTGGATTTCTTTTCATATCTCATATTAATCAGTTGAAAGAGAAGACTCGCTCCATCTCTTGAAAAGGGCAGATAACCCACTTCATCAATAACAAGTACATCATAATTGGCATACTGTTTTAATACTCGCTCTAAAGTTCCTTTTTGATTGGCTCTTAATAAACGGTCCACTAATTCAGTACTCATACAAAAGTAAGAGCTATAACCTTTCTCTAGGGCTTCTAAAGTGATAGAAATAGCTAAATGTGTCTTACCTACGCCACTATTGCCAATGAAGAGAAGATTCTCATGCTTATCTAAAAAACGTAAGGTATGTAAATCTAAAATCTCTGCTTTATTAATTTTCGGTTGAAACTGAAAATCAAAGTCCATCACACGCTTTTCATAAGGCAGATGGGCTTTTTTTAATCGTCTTTCCTGAAGGAGCGCTTCTCGTTCACGAAGTTCTTCACTCAAGAGTTCATGAAGGCCCTCTACTAAGGAAATATCCGCATGCTCATCTAAGAACTCTGGTAAGAGCTGACGCACACGATCGAGTTTTAAATGGTCCAATTGGTTGAGTAATTGATGATAAGTTGTCATAAGCGCTCCCTTCACAATAAATCGTAGGCTTGAAGATTCTCATCCACATAAGCCTCTAGTTCGTCTTCTTCAAGATGTTTGAAGACATCTGATTTAAGAATTTCAACGTAATCTTCACGGCGATAATTAAAGGGACGGTCGCTTAAAGGATGACGAGCAATCAAGCGTTGGTCACAATAGACTTTAAGGTCCTCTTGTTCTTTTTCACAGGTTACGGTCTGTCCAATATATTTAACCGGCACTGAATATTTACGCCCTTCAAAGATCACAAGTGCCTCTTTAGAGACTTTTCGAGTCAAAGGAACACTCAATTGACTATAAACTTTGAGAAGCTCTAAATCAAAAGCCTTGAGATTCAACCCCTCTTGGTCAAGACGTTCAGAAGGTGAGGTTCCAATCGCTTGAGAGATTTCTTTATGATTCAAATCTTCCATCAATTGTTGGACCAGTGCTTGTAATTCTTCAAGGTCTTCAAACTCATTGTTAAAGACAAGCAGGCGGTCAACAGTTCTCGCAAGCGCTTCTACTTTACCTTTGGTTTGAGGTCTGAATGGCCGACAAGCAATGGGTTTAAATCCAGCATCTTTTGCATACTGCCTGAATCGTTCATTGAAAACAACATTTGAGAATTGACTTTTAGAATGGTCCACCACTGTTTTCATATTGTCAAACCAAATTTCTTCAGGGACACCTCCGAATTTCTCAAAAGCGTGATTGAGACACTCAAAGAGTGTGGGTTGGAGACGGTCGACGGTCAATTGAAGATACTTCATCCGAGAGTAGCCAAGAATATACAGAAAGATATTAATCGTAAACACTTCACCATTGCGTGAGATCAGTTTTAAATTTTCTTTCCAGTCGACTTGAGCAGAAAGTCCAGGCGTTGTTTCAATTCGAATCGTTGCTTTATGTTTGCAGGATTCTCGAATCAATCTGGCATAGCGTTTGACGGTCGTATATGAGCCTTGATAGCCTTTTAGTTGGATGAAGTAGTAAATTGAGCGCACAGAGCAGCCAAGCTTGAGTTTATCTTCAATGATTGATTTATAGTTCTCAATAAGTGACGGTGGGACCCTTCGTTTTGAAGCTTCTTCAAGGGTCTTTTCTTTTCCGAGGTCATAATAACGTTTGACCGTCCGATAGTCACAATTATAGCGTCTGGCAATATCAGCGAAATTAGGTTTAATTCCAGTCATAAGATGTTCGGTTATACTTTCTAGGATGTCTTTTCTCATAAGGAAAAGCCTATCACAATTTTAAAGTTAACCTACATTTTCAATGGCCCGTTTCCTACATTTTAGCATGGCCCTTTACACTTTTTCTTTGGTTTCTTTTTCTAATTGTTCTTGTTTGTATAAGAGTTGATTATACTTTTTAATTTCTCTATTGATGTCCCCGTTTTCACTAGGCAATCCTTTTAATTCAAGTTGATGGGCATAGCTTCCAAGGTGTTTTGTTGGGAGTTCTTTCTTTCCTTGTTCTTTAAAACTTTTATCCGTTACGGTTATGTTTAATCCTTTTTTTTCTAAAGAGTTATTAATCGCAACTGCCCAATTTTCACGCCATTGTTTTAAGCGTTCTTTACTATCCCAATCCGTTGTTTTTTCTGTGGAGCATTGATAAGTTTTCTTTTCTTTATCGTAAATTTTATTGCCTTGTTCATCATAGTGATAAACTTTTTTTTGACGAGTTCCCCAATCCCCGTTTTCTTTAAATGGGCGGTTTGTTGTCATAATATGAGCATGAGGATTACCGTCTTTATCTCTATGAATGGCAATATCAGCCACCATGCCATGATTGACAAAATTTTCTTGACAATAATTTAAAAGGAGTTCTTCTA
>NZ_LLWJ01000017.1:0-2821 GCF_001529285.1 Pseudomonas sp. TAA207
TTAGCGCAGGCAATGGCACTAGGAGAGCCGTTCGCTGGCAGAGAAACAACTAAAACTAACGTGTTATTTATTCAGAACGAGAATAGCAGACTGACAGAGCATCAACGCTTGAAAGGTTCAAGAAGAGATAGTCCTGATAACTTATATTTCTTACACGGTGGAGCTTTTAAACTTGATACATGGAAATATGACAGCCAAGGGAAAAAGCACAATGTAGGGCTTAGAGAGCTATATAACTTCATACTAGAAAAAGACATCGGACTTGTTATCTTAGATCCTCTTAAAGACTTGTTAGAAGACAATGAGATAATTAATGCAAACCAACCAATGGCAGAAGTCCTAAGAGGAATCACTAGCCTTAGAAATACTTTAGATATGAAGCACGACAAGTATGTGACGTTTATGATTGTGGCACATGCTAGAAAACAGGCTGGCGAACAGTCTTTAACAGAACGTGATTTTCGTATCATTCCAAGCCATATATTAGGAGCTACAACTATTCCTGCATGGTATGAGGTTGCCTTTACTATGTCGCCTAAAATTAATAGTAAGACTAAAAACAGATATTCTATCATGAAAGTATTTGCTCGAAACTTTGCTTTCAATAATGAAATTCTTTGGGGATATGTTGGTTCAGCTTTTACATCAATCGAACAAGATAAAAAAGAACCTGATAGTGAACTAGTGGAAGAAGTCAAAAGGGAAACTCCAATCGAAACAACGAAAGAATCTGCACAGGCTTTCTTAGACTTAGCTAAAGAGCAAGGTAAACTAATAGAAAATGATTAATTACGAAAACAAGGCGATTAATTTGCATGCTGAAGTGTATGGATGGCTGTATCGTGCATTAGAAGAAATGATAAAAGCAGAATGGCACAATGATGAACTTTTTAAAGTATGGCTTGGACGTGCTGAATTTCTAGTCAGACAGTCAAAGAAATTGCATACAGCTTGCGAAAATGATTATTCTAAACGTGCATTAGTTAGAGCCTTGCAATTAAAATCAGAAATAAATAAAAAAATAACATCTAATGCTTTACAATAATAAATAATTTTGGTATAATAATATATATAGAAATAAAGGAGAACTATAAATAGTGGTTAAATTAACGCAAGAACAAGCTGATTATCTTAAAACCTTTGTCTGTAATGATAGAGCCTTCCATTATATCAGTCGGTATGGTTGGAACCATTATCTTAAAGACGGTAATGGAAAATGTTATGAAAAAGGCGAAAAAGAACCATTTACTCTTGATGAAAAAGGAAAAATGTTAGACGCTGTTATTAATGGTTATGAAGTTATTGTTCCTAAATTTAAGTTTTACAACTTTTCTGATAAGACTAGGTTTGCACCTTTATATTATGCTGGAGAAGAAGAATTAACTAGTGATAAAGAATTTGCAAAAGAGGTTGAAGAAAATAGCGAAGAATATGTAGCTTTGAAACTTTTAGGCTTCATTAAAGAAGAAGTATGATAACATCTTTTGAATCACTAGCTGAAAGGCGATTAATTACTCTTAATTATCACAAAAAGGATAGTCAGCAGTACATCAACAGCTTAAATTACTTTGAATATGCTAGAATGTACTTCGAGAAAAATGGCTTTCCTGATGATAACAGACGAGTTTACCAAAGTGGCAATCGAAAAGGTCAAAAAGTTGGCTGGTCTGATAAAGAGGAGAAACAGCAGAAAGAAGATATTAGAAAATTCATATATGAAAAGCAACTACAAAAGTTTAAGGGCAGAAGAAAAAGCAAGCAAACATTATGCTAGAGGCATCAGAAAGCTGTCTAAAGAGCTTGAAGAAATGAACGAAACAAAATATAGGGCTGGGCCTAACGATTGCTTATATGGCTTGATAAGTGAATTATGGAGCTATTGGGGCAAAGGTTACATCCTGCCTATGCTTAAGTATAATATTGAAATTACAAGACAAGGGGATGTATTCATCGTGGAAAGAGGAGAAAATGAGCGAAGTTGAAACTTTTGTTGAAATTGAGGGTTTTGAAAAATATGAAGTATCAAATCTAGGTAGAGTTAGAAATATAAAAAGCGGAAGAATACTTAAACCTTTTCCTAATAGAGGTGGATATTTAAGACATAAATTATATGGATATGATAAAAAGAAAAATCTACCTCTTCATAGAATTGTGGCGACTGCTTTTATAGATAACCCTGACGAAAAACCTTGTGTAAATCATATTGATGAAAATAAGTTAAATAATGATTTAAGTAACCTTGAATGGTGTACTATAAAAGAAAATAACATACATGGCACTAGAACAAAAAGGGCTGCTGAAAAATGCTTTAAAAAAGTTATTCAATTAGACTTAAATGACAATGTATTAAATGAATTTGAATCAATTAAACAAGCTGGGCAAAAAACAGGAGCCTTAGCACGGAATATAAGCAGTTGTTGCAACGGAAAAAGAAAAAGTGCAGGAGGCTTCAAATGGAGGAGAAAATGAGCGTATTTGAAACTTTAAGTGTCATCAACGTTAATGACAAAAAGAGTAAAAAGAACAACCTTGACTATCTGAGTTGGGCGTTTGCGTGGTCTGAGGTAAAAAAAGTATATCCTGAAGCCAATAGTAAAGTTTATGAAAATGAGCTTGGGTTGAATTATCACACAGACGGTAGGACAGCTTGGGTTAAAGTTGGTATGACTATTGAGGGCCTAGAACACATTGAGTATTTGCCTGTAATGGATTATCGAAACCAGTCAATTCCTCTTGAAAAACTGACTTCAATGGACGTAAATAAAACCATTCAGCGTGGACTAGTTAAGGCAATCGCTCGTCATGGTTTAGGGCTATACAT
>NZ_LLWJ01000018.1:0-2968 GCF_001529285.1 Pseudomonas sp. TAA207
CCAATCTCCACTAAAGTCTTTAGTTCCGTCCAACAAGTTCAAGTTAGGTAAGTTCAAAGAGGGACTTGATTTTAGCCTATTATAGTTTTGTAAAGCTGTTTCGCTCCCTTTATATCCACCATAAATTTTAGACTTACCAGCAATAACTTTGCCATTTTGAATTTTATCAAAAGTTAAATTTTCGTAAGTATACCACTTTGTGATTATATCAAAAGTTATCTTTTCACTAAAAGCCCCATTCTTGCCATAACCCTCTGTCTTTGTAACATCTGCTAAAGCTAAATCAGCATAAACTTGAAAAATCTCTG
Organism: Pseudomonas sp. TAA207; assembly: GCF_001529285.1. Lineage (NCBI taxonomy): Bacteria > Pseudomonadati > Pseudomonadota > Gammaproteobacteria > Pseudomonadales > Pseudomonadaceae > Pseudomonas > Pseudomonas sp. TAA207. Next base: position 309 of record NZ_LLWJ01000018.1, read on the forward strand.
TTTGATATTCAAGTGTAACGAATTTTTTACTAAGAACATCATTTACAAAGTCTTTCATTAATTGATAGTTTTCTTCTAAACTTTCGCCAAACGTTTCTAACTTAAACTCTATTTGAGGTTGAGTGATCGAGCGAGTTCCCATTACTCCGATACCATTACTTTGCCAAATGTTATTAGTTGATTGTAACCCTAAATTAGAGGGCTGATAAAACCTAACTTTTCCATTTGTGACGTCCCAAATTTTGTCGTCCGTTCCGTCTAAGTTGGTATGTATTTTGTACTGTCTTACCATTAAGCCCTCCCTAGTTCAAATTCTCGTCTGATTGCACGTGCTAAGTTAGAAACATCTTGACCAGCACCGCCTTGTACGTTGAACGTGTTATATGTTCTATTGTCGCTTGATACGCTGTTAGTGCTTAGGCCGTAACCGCTAGAAGATAAATTAACATCTGTTAAACCTACTACCATTGAACCTTTGAATAGTCCGCCAAGTTTACCAGCGATACCATTAATAGCTCCTGATATATTGCCAATAGTGCTTGTTACACCTCCTAGAACGCTGTTTATCGTGCTACTGATCCCGCCGAATAGTCCGCTAAAGAAACTACCAAGCCCACTGAATACTCCTGTTATTGCATTATAAGCATTAGAAGCGAACCCACCGAAAGCACTGAACACTCCACTAACAGCACTCATTGCACCGTTAAATACTCCACTAAAGAAGCTACCGACTCCGCTAAATACACCTGAAATTGATCCCCAAGCACTTGAAGCAAATCCACCAAAGGCGCTGAACACTCCACTAACTACACTACGAACCGAATTGAATATTCCACTAAAGAAACCTGAAACTACACTCCATATTGAGCGAACTACTCCCCAAGCACTAGAAGCAAAACTTCCGATTGCGCTGAAAGCACTAGATACAACTCCCCTTACAACATTAAATATACCACTGAAGAAACCTGGAATAGCACTCCATACTGACCTAACTACATTCCAAGCTGAAACAGCAAAGCTACCAATGGCACTAAATACTATTGAAACTACTGAACTAACAGCGTTAAATATTCCACCAAACCAAGCTGACAGGCCTTGCCATGCGTTAAGAACTAATTTATAAGCACCACGAATTACAGCCAAGATAAGTTGAAAAGCTAAGTTGATTATCGAACCAATTAAACCAAATATAGATTTATAAAAACTAATTAAAGGTTGGAAAGTTGTAACGAACCAGTTATAAGCACCTGTCACTAAAGAAGCAATAGTTGTAAATACAGTTGTAACGATATTCACTATTCCATTCCACAGTCCTGTGAAGAACCCTGTAACTCCAGCCCATGCTGTTTGGATTCCGGTAATAACAGTTGTCCATAAGGTAGTGAAGAATGTTGTCATTCCGTTCCAAATGTTTTTAATACCTTGCACAATTCCGCTGAACCAATCAACTAAGCCTTGCCAAATACCTTTAGCTCCGTCAACTGCCCCGTTCCATATATCAGCAAACCATTGGCCAATACCGCTAAAGAATGAAACTATTCCGTCCCATGCACTCTTTAAGAAGTCTACGAAACTAGCCCAAGCCTTTTTACCTGTTTCGGTTTGAGTGAAGAAGTAAACCAAACCAGCAATAACCGCCGCAATTGCCGCTGCAATCAACACATAAGGATTAACGGCAACAACAGCATTGAAAGCTGCCATTACACCTGTTCCTGCTTGAATTACTGTCTGTAACTTTTTGAAAATACCAATAGCAGTAACTATTCCAGAACCGATTTTAAAAGCTACAAAACCTGCTGTTAAGGCTACTAAAGACGATTTTAAAGTATCAATTGCTCCTTTACTCTCACTAACTTTTTTCAAAAAATCAGCTATTTTTTTCGTAACTTCTGACAATTTGCCAGCTAATATAGCTATACTCTTCGCTACGTTTTCTACACTTGTTGCGTTTTTTGTTGTTTCTGTATTTACTCCAAGAAATGACTCGATAACATTCGCTATAATAGAAACTAAAGAACCAAATATACTTTTTATGCTATCCCAAGCCTCTAAAAACGCTAAGGTAGTTCCGCTTTCTTGCATTTTTTTAAACAAGTCTTGGAAATACTTAACTACATTTGTTACAGCTTTACCAGCACTTTCGCCCCAGTCAGACATCTGGTCTATTAAGCCACTAATGATAGGTGTTAAAGCGTTCAAAGTAGGCACTAAAGCAATTGACATTGTTTCATTGAAGCTATCCCACGCGTCCCCAATAGTTTTGATTCCACCGCCCGAACCTTTAGCCATTTTTTCCATAGCCTTGTCGAGCATAACCATCGAAACAGCGCCTTCTGAAACAGCTTCATTAAAAGAACTATATTGCTGTAATGAGGGGTTCATTTTCATAATAGTGTCTTTTAAAGAAGAACCAAGAGCTGTGTTATTATCAGTTAATTGTCCAATATTTTCAGCAGTAACCTTGCCAGCTGCTGACATCTGACCATAAGCCTGAACGACACCTTTAAGATTTTCTCCAGTTCCGCCAAACGCTTGGTTAGCTTTTACTAATGCTTCTGTTTTACCAACAGCCGACTTAGCAGTATCACCTAAACCAATGAACGTTGTTGAAAGTTTTAAAGTATCTTCGGTATTTGCATTTGTATCTTTAGCAAGATTCT
>NZ_LLWJ01000019.1:0-3082 GCF_001529285.1 Pseudomonas sp. TAA207
GAAGAAATGGAACGCTCTTCGGCTTTTCGGTGTCTACTGAAATCAAGGTATTAATGGGAATACCAGCCTAAGATATTTGGAGTTCAGAGAGGGCGCGTTTGATTTTCAAACTTCGCAACAGAACCGAAATAGCTATAAATAAGAGGAAACCTAAGGAACCAATTATTTTTCATTCGGATCATGGAAGCCACTTTAAATCAGCTTCCTTTAGAAAGTTATTAGATGAGCATCAATTGCTTGCTTCTTACTCCAAGCCTGGATATCCTTATGATAATGCCGTCACTGAGGTCTTTTTCAAGTATCTTAAACAACGAGAAATTAATCGCAGAACTTATCACTCCATTCAAGAAGTTCAACTCTCTTGCTTTGAATACATCGAACAATTTTATAACAATTATAATCCTCATTCCGCCAACAATGGTTTAACTCCAAATCAGAAAGAAGAAAATTATTTTAAGAAATGGAAAGGTTATAATAAACTAGACACAAAGTTAAGAGAAATCGTGGAAAGGTTTATTATGGCAAGAAGAAAATTCGATAAACAATTTAAAAATTCTGCAGTAAAACTCATTCTTGAAGAGGGTTACTCTGTTAAAGAAGTCAGCCAAGAGCTTGAGGTTCATGCCAATAGTCTTTATCGCTGGGTTCAAGAAGTTGAAGAATATGGAGAAAGTGCTTTTCCAGGCAATGGGACAGCCCTAGCTGATGCCCAACATAAGATTAAATTGTTAGAGAAAGAAAATCGTTATCTTCAGGAGGAACTTGAACTTCTAAAAAAGTTCCGGGTCTTCTTGAAGCGAAGCAAGTAAAACGTTTTGAATTTCTCTTGAAACATCATGGGAAGATAAAAATTAAGCATGCAGTAAAAGTTCTTAAGGTTTCTCGCTCAGGTTTCTATGAATACATGCATCGTCGTCCTTCAAAACAACAAGTGGAGAGAGAAATTCTCTCAGAGAAGATAAAAGCTGTCTTTCATGAGCATAAGGGACGCTATGGTGCGGTTAGAATTACCAAGGTACTTCATAATACTGGTATTATGACCAACACGAAACGTGTTGGGAAACTGATGCACTTGATGGGACTTTATGCCAAGGGAAGCCGTTATAAATATAAACATTACAACAGAAAAGGAGCTTCGCTTTCAAGACCCAATTTAATTAATCAGATCTTTAAAGCAACAGCTCCTAATAAAGTATGGCTGGGAGACATGACCTATATCCCTACCAAAGAAGGCACCTTATACTTAGCCGTGAATATCGACGTTTTTTCACGTAAGATTGTAGGCTGGTCAATGTCTTCACGGATGCAAGATAAACTGGTGAGGGATTGCTTCTTACAAGCTTGTGGGAAAGAACATCCTCAGCCTGGCTTGATTGTCCATACTGATCAAGGGAGTCAATATACAAGCTCTCGTTATCAATCTACTCTTCGTCAAGTCGGTGCTCAATCTAGCATGAGTCGTAAAGGAAATCCCTATGACAATGCAATGATGGAGTCTTTTTATAAGACGCTAAAGAGGGAGCTTATTAATGATGCTCATTTTGAGACAAGAGCTGAGGCTACTCAAGAAATATTTAAATACATTGAGACCTATTACAATACAAAAAGGATGCATTCAGGTCTTGATTACAAGTCTCCAAAAGACTTTGAAAAATATAATTCTTAAATTCTCTTAACTCCGTGTCTAGTTTTTCGTTGACTTTCCATTCGGAGGTCTTTTCTTATGGTCAAATATTCCATAGAATTAAAACAACGCGTTATTCAAGATTATTTATCTGGCAAGGGAGGCTCTACCTATCTTGCTAAACTGCACAACGTAGGTTCATCTAGTCAGGTTAGACGCTGGATTCGCAATTATCGAGCAGAGGGACTTCCTACAGCTCACTCCAAAGTCAATAAAAATTATTCTATGGAGTTGAAAGAAAATGCGGTACAATGTTATTTAACAACTGATTTAACGTATGAAGCTGTGGCAAGAAAATTCGAAATTACTAATTTTACCTTACTTGCAAGCTGGGTTAATCATTTCAAAATTTATGGAGAAGTCCCAATAAGCAAAAAGAGAGGACGGCGTAAAAAACTAGAAAGCATTGCATCGTCTATGACTCAGAACCCAAATGATTCTCAACGAATTAAAGAACTTGAACAAGAATTACGTTATGCGCAAATTGAGGTAGCTTATTTAAAAGGACTTCGGAGATTGGAGAAAAATGCTCTAATGAACAAAAATCAAGACTCATCTACAGTCTCCGTAAAACCTTCAAACTCAAAGAAATCTTGAAAGTTACAGGATTCCCTAAAGCCACTTATTATTATTGGGTTAACTGTTTTGAACGGGTAAACAAAGATGAGCTTATCGAAAAAGAAATGCTTAAAATACGTCAAGAACATGCCAATGCAGGTTATCGTCCAATGAGTGAATTACTTAAGCAACGTGGCTATCACGTCAACCACAAGAAGGTACAGCGCTTAATGAAGAAGCTAGGGCTTCGTGTGACGTCTTATTGGCACAAATCACGTAAATATAATTCATATAAAGGAAAAGTAGGGACGGTAGCTAAAAATAAATTGCACAGACGATTCAGAACTTCCATTCCTCATCAAAAAATCACAACAGATACGACAGAATTCAAATATTATGAAGATGGAATTCAGAAAAAGTGTTATCTCAATCCTTACATTGATTTATTTAATAGCGAGGTGATTAGTTATCATATCTCTAAACAACCCTCTTATCAATCAATTGATATTGCTCTAAATCAAGCCTTAGCTGTGACATCTGATTGTCCTTATCGACGTACTTTCCACTCAGATCAAGGATGGGGATACCAAATGAGAGACTATGTTTCTAAATTAAAATCTCATAGAATTTTTCAGTCTATGAGCCGTAAAGGAAACTGTCATGATAATTCAGTTATGGAGAATTTCTTTGGGCTACTTAAACAAGAAATTTACTACGGACATATCTTCTCGTCTTTCGAAGAACTTGAACAGGTTATTGTAATCTGGATTAGGTACTATAATACAAAACGAATCAAACAAAAATTGAACTGGATGAGTCCAATTCAATTTCGCTTGAATT
>NZ_LLWJ01000020.1:0-3206 GCF_001529285.1 Pseudomonas sp. TAA207
GCCCCCAAAAATACTGATCCGTGCGTCCGAGGCTGTCCACGACACGGGTTTCGCCCTTTTCCAGGTCGTAGCTGAACTGGTAGTCCTCGCCGTCGCTGCCCCAGTGCCGTATGACCCGCCATTCGTGGTCGGGTTGCGGTTCCAGCAGGGGCGGCAGGGTGTAGGGGGTGCCGTCGGCGCGTACGGGTTGCGGGCGGATAGGCGGGACGGCGAATGTGGCCCACTGATAGTGGCGGGTCGCGCCGCTGGGCAGGGTGTGGCTGCTCAGGTAATGCTCGGGCGTATAGGTGAAGCGCCGCACGACCTGGCCACTGGCATCCAGGACTGTGCTCAAGTTGCCGGTGTCGGTATACCGGTAAGTTACCAACGGTTCTCTGCGTTCAATCTGGCTGGGTTCGTTGGGCTTGAGGTACAGCCGATCGACTTGACTGACCCTTTGTGTGTGCAGCGCGTCATAGTGCAGGTGGACGGTCAAATGGCTGACGGGATCAACCACCAGCACCAGCCGTGCGGTCTCGTCATACATAAGATTGAGGGTGTTGCGGTTACGGTCGCCGAGGCGCACCAGGCGAGAGCGTTGCGGGTTATGCGGATCGGTTTCGAAGATCTGATACAGGCCATCGTGAATGTCTTCGACTACGGTCAGGCCGTCGCCCAACTGATAGAAGCTCAGGCCGTCAAGGATGCTGACAAAGCTGTCGCCGGTGTTGAGGCGGCCCAGTTCCAAACGGCTGCCTTGGGCGTCGACATACACCCACAAATCACCACCGTCAGGGTGGGGAACCCGCACGATCTCGACGTCGTAAAACACGCTCCAGCCCGGCCCGAACAGGCCGGTGGTGCGGATGTCCTCACTGTTGTATTGGCGGGCCCACTCGATCGGCAAAGTACCCGGCAACGTGAAATCGACGTCTTCGGGGCCATTCTGGAACTTGCTGCCGGTGGAGACCGAGACCGGGTTGCCCTTGCAGCGGTGTCCGGAGACTTTTCGGGCCAGCAACATGCCGATAATCAGCCCGGCAATCATCCCCAGCTTGTTCTTGCCGCTGCGGATTTCGCGTACCACCAGCGACTCCCCGCCAATTCGCACATCCGGGGATATGTTGAGGTCTGCGTTGATCGTACCTTCACAGGTGGTCCGTTCGCTGTCCCGCGCAGCCGGTTGGCTGTTGATGAAGACTTCCCGTGAGCCTTCAGCGATGTATTGCAGGGGCATGGGCGGGTGCCGGGTGCAGGCCACTTCGTCCTGTTCGGCAGGGATCGTTCCGGGGTTGGGTTGGGTGACCACAGGCGGATTGATGATGGTGTCTACGGCTTGATACCAGCCATAAGGTGTCAGCCCTACCACGAGCGCGCCGAGTGTTTCCAATACGCCGGGTTTTACGGGTTCTGCATCGGGCACATCGCTGATTTGGTAACCCGCAGCCCGTGCTGCGGGCAGGGCGTTGACGGCCGTGTCATCGGATCCCGAAGCGATAGCCCCGGCCGGTTCGGGAGGGAAAATCAAATTGGCGACCGCATCACAACCGTCACTGATGTGCTCGGTAATGCTTTTACTGCCCACCGGGATCAAACTGGTCGCGGCTCCCAGCATCAGCCCTGCGCCAACGGCAACAGCTGTTGCACCCACCGCTGCGACCAAAGTACAGGGTGCGGCTGCCACCAGTGCCGCGGTCGCCGCTGCGTAAATGACGCCTTGGGCAACGACGCTCAAAATTTCAGCCCACACCGAGGTGTGGATAATCAGGTCCCCTGCGCGGGCAGCTTTGACTTTGTCGGCCACGAATCCGTGCTCCTTACGGCTGGTTGTTCATGGGCGCTTTCAGGCAAACCGCAGCGTGCGTTTGATCGCGCGCCAGTGGTCGCAGTCGGCGTCGGTCAATAGGCTTTTTTTGCTATAGGTGAGGGCCAACATGCGCTGTACACCGGGCACTTGGCAGACCAATTGGTACTGGTAAGAAGGGCTGGTCCCTTGCATGAATTGGATAACAACTTCCAAGCCTTCCAATAGGTTGTTTTCACCCGTATTGACGGCTTTAGGTTCGGTGCATTGAAGAGCCTTGACCTGATGCTTGAGCGCTTTCAGCTGTTGGGCATAGGTGCTGGCGAGGGAGGTGCCTTCTTCTATCGCACCGCGAGCAATGACGAGGGTGGTTTGCCGTTCCTTGAAGATGAACACGTTGAGGCTGTTGTCGTCCGGTTGGTCGTCCGGGAAGCCAATCAGCAGATCATGGGTGCGGTAGTGAGTCATGTTGCAAGCTCCTTATGGATCGGTCGGTCGTCTGGATGCTCAGGGCTCAGCGCTTGCCGAAATAGCCATCGACATCGCCCTTGATGGCCGCATCGCTGACGCCGGCGGCACTGGTGCCCGCGGCTTTACCGGTCATGTTCAGGTCGAGCTTGGCGCTGAGGCTGTTGATTTTTCCGGCCTGATTGGCGGTGATATTGAAGTTTTCGCAGGTGATATTCAGGTCGCCATTGGCGTTTAGCTCGATCACGGTTTTGCCGCATTCGAGGCGTAGTGTTGAACCGACACCGATGTAGTACTCGCCAGCAACGTGATCGTTTTTGTTGCCACCCACCTTCAGCGTGTCGTTGGTCTTCACCACGCGTAAGCTGTTGCGGCCCACGGTGATGGTTTCGTCCTGGCCTACCGCATGGGTGCGGTCAACGCCCACGGTGTGGGTCTCGTTGTTGTTGACCATCACGTTCTGGTCTTTCTCGGCATGGACGTAGATCTCTTCCACGCCCTTTTCATCCTCAAACCGCAGCTCATTGAAGCCATCGCCCTTGTGGGTCTGGCTTTTAATGGTCATGCGGGTCTTGTGTTTGGGCAGTTCGTAGGGCGGCAGGTTGGCTTCGCGGTAGGCGCGGCCGGTGGCGATTGGTTGGTCGGGGTCACCGTCGAAGTATTGGACGATCAGTTCCTGACCGATGCGCGGTATCGCCATCGCGCCCCAAGTGGTGCCCGCCCAGCCTTGGGCGACGCGGATCCAGCAAGAGCTGTGTTCGTTGTGCTGGCTGGCGCGGTCCCACGGGAAGCTGACTTTGACCCGGCCCCACTTGTCGCAGAAGATTTCTTCGCCGGACGGGCCGACCACAGTGGCGGTTTGCGGGCCGTCGATGCGCGGTTTGGGGCACAGCGGGGCTTTCCAGTCGAAGGCGGCGGGCGCCAAAGTGGCCGCAAGGTGATAGCGGGTGCCAGA
>NZ_LLWJ01000021.1:0-3285 GCF_001529285.1 Pseudomonas sp. TAA207
CAGTCGGTTCTAATAATGACGGAAAACTATACATGATGTTGACAGGAATGGACTATGGAACAATCAGGCGCAAAGACTGGACAAGTCCGTTAAATACAGCTCTCAATGTACAATATACTAATACTTCAATTATTGCTGGAGGTAGATATTTTGAACTGATAAATGAAACGGTGGCTTTAAAAGCAGATTCTGTCAACTATATTCATGCAAATATTGACTTAACTCGAATCGAACACCCCGTTACTTTATCGGCCGAAACTTCAAACAATAGCAACAATGTTGATTTAAATAATAATTCAGGTGTACTAAAAGTTGTGATAGATATTAGAACAACTAACGGAACTGGAGTTATAAACGCTAAGAGCCCAACTGAACATACTTTACTTGATGATGTTATTATTAATAGCCTAGTCAATAAAAAGGATGTTCCTTGGACTGATTTAAATAGGGCTGGTGGAGTAGGTTCAACTGGAATATTACAGGCAAGGATTATTAATGGTGTAATTTACGTTAGAGGAAATAGCATTCCTGTGCCAAATGTCGCACCGAATTTCATTGTTCCGGTTGGCACTTTCCCACCTGCTTTTGGATCAAATTTACCTCAATTTGATTCTGTTGGTACATTTTATTCTCCTGGAAACCTGTCGTTATCTTTAATTAGCATGTCTCCAAGTGGTATCGCAGTAGGTAATCCAAATAAAACTTCAATGAACGGAAAAACAATATCTTTCGCTTTATCAGCGCCTTTATTGTAAACAAATAGAAAGCAAAATATAATGGTAACTAGAATGATTTTAATAACTATCTTGATTTTGGCGATTTTGTTCGCTACATGGGTTAAAGATAGAGAAACAATGAATCCACCTTTCAAACGTAGACTTGTAATTGATTTGACGGTAGTTTTCTCGCTATGGGTTTTATATGCAGTATTTTACTTTACACAAACTCCTTCAACCTCTGACATTGCGAAAACAGTGATTGACGTAGGATTGTTGTACTTCGTAGGTCAATTTATTTATTTAATTGCAAGTATCAGCCCTATGTTTGCCGGTTTGGTTAAACTTATCAAGAAGAATGGTGTAAGTATTCCCGAAGTTGAAGAAGAACAAACGGAGGATAAAAAAGAATGAATATAACTAATGCTGGCGTTCGTGGTCATAACCCTACTGGGGTTGTAATTCACAATGACGCAGGCTCAAATGGTGCTAACACTGGCTTCTACAATGGTTGGCTACCTACACACAACCCTGAAAATGGTTTTGCTCATGTTTATATCGCTTCGGATGGACGATTACAGGCTTCTGACTTCTCTAACAAGGCATGGCATTGTGCTAACTCATATGGTAACGCAAATTATGCTAGTTGGGAAGTATGCCAATCAGAGGGAGATTTAAGCCAGTTCTTGAAGAACGAACAAGCGGTACTAGACGACGTAGCCAAGTATATGAAACAGTGGGGATTAACTCCTAATCGTGATACAGTCAAGTTACATCAAGAACTATCATCTACTTCGTGTCCTAGACGGTCAGTAGAAGTCCATGGTGGCACTTTAGAAAGTTGTCGCTCATATTTTATTGCAGAACTAAACAAACGCCTTACAGTGAAAACTGAAAGCAAACAAAACGAAAAGGAAATCGAAATGTATCTTATTTATTGTACAGACACAAAACGCTACTATGTATCTAATGGAGTATCAGTACGCTATGTACGATCTACACGCATGTTAGAAAACTATCAAAACAAATGGGGTAAACTTAATTTGCCTAAAGATACCATGTTACAAGTGGAACTAGATGCTGAATTTGGACCAAACGCAACTAAACCATAGAATAAAAAAAGACAGCTTTATAGCTGTTTTTCTTTTGTAATTGAGCATATTTTAAAGAGGATATACCTACTTTCTATTTTTAATTAATTTATTTTTTACCAAGTCATCCAAGCTGTACCGCCTGAACCTTGATATATACTTACTGCTTTGTCTAAATAATCTTGTGGTGTCATCCCAGAAACATTTCCATGTGAATTTTGGTTAATTTGAAGAAGTCCATAACATCCAATCGGATTTTCAACATAAGGGTTTCCACTTGACTCCTTATAAATAACATCAAGCCATTTACCAGCACTTACTCCTGTCTTACTTGACATATAACTCGCAGCTATTTCTGGGCTTACACTAGGCCAATCACTTCCAATAGTGTCACTAGTTGTTGTGTTTGGTACACCTCTCTCATTTTCATTTTCATCGCTAACTTCTTGCGTCCTTTCGGTGTCAGGTTGTTCAGTTGTCTTATCATGTTCTCTTGAGATTCTGTCAGATTCGGCTTGTTTTTCAGCTTCAGTTCTTCGTTTATTTTCTTCACTAATTCGTTGTTCTTCAAGTGCTTTCTCCTTAGCTTGCTTTATATGCTCATATTTTGCTTTCTCTTGCGTTTTAAACTCTTGTTGATATAATTGTGCCACAATATCATTAAAGTTGTTATTTGCCCTTTTATGAGCTTGCTGAATTAGTACAATACTTCTAATTGTATCGTCTGTTAAAATAAAGATAATTATTCTCCTTTACGTGTACGTGAATTATAATATGCTTTCGCCATAACTATGTCTTTATTATTTGCTTTCATATTTTTAAATGACTTAATAACTTTATATTCGCCCTGTGAATCAATTTCAATTAAACGCATCTCAAATAAAGGAACAAGCCTATACATTGTTAATACAAACGCAAAATCATTATTTGCTTCTTCTAGCGTGTCGCTTGTTTTATAATAATCTCCGTCTATTGCGCTATACCAAATATCATATTTCATGTCATGCTCTTTTCTTAAAATTTTGGCGGTTCTTGTCGTTCTGGCGTTTCAACTTTATCATATTCGCCATTTTTAATATAAAAACTATTTTGTTTGTATAATTGTTCTAGTTCTTCATTCCATAACTTATAATAGTTCCATAAGTCTATTGAAGTTTTAGAATTAACATCATTAATTTTCAATTCATGTACAGCCATTTGTTCTAAGTGACTACCGATTAATTTTAAAATAAACCATTGTGCGTCTTGTGCTTCTTTTTTCATGCTATACTCTTTTCTATGTTTCAATTGCTCACCTGATTAATGGCTTCAATAATATTATTGCCAGTATTTATTAGAATTTCATCACTTACAATTACATTCTTTCTTGAAAACAGTTCATTCTCAATCTTCATAAAGTGCATTGCTTTAGCTAAAAATTGAGCCGATGATTCATAATATAATGTTTCTAGTTCATCATCTGAAAGCTGTGTTAAATG
>NZ_LLWJ01000022.1:0-3318 GCF_001529285.1 Pseudomonas sp. TAA207
TGCCCATGCGCCGTCAGGATCAAGCGACGATTATTCCGATTACCTCAGCCACACCCGGCAAAAAACCTGTCGGCAACCCGTTTGGTATGAATCTCATGCCGCAGACAGCCAGCGGTGATGAGACGCCAGAGATAAAACCCGAACCTGTGCGACAAGTTCCAGCCATCCGCCCGTTAGCAGAGGTGGACTACACCCTCGAAGAGTTTTTGGCCGAGCAGAACAAGAACCGAAACTGGATGGATGAGTTGTAGATACCTGACGGGCTCAGACTTACCCGCACAACACGGACGTGGTTAATCACCAGCAAGGAGCACACCCATGGGCGAAGCCGCTCAGATGAGGACTATCGTTTCAGCCAAAGCCATCACCTTGCCCGGCGGCGGTGATGTGCATTTGATTGCACCGCCGCCCAAGCCCTGCGTGACCATCCTCGTGCATGGGGTTAACGACCTGGCGGGGTGTTATGCGCGCATCGAAAGCGGGTTATGCCAAGGGCTGAATGAACGCTTGGACATGCCAGAAACGTTACCGGGCGGGATGAATAATCCCGGCTATATGAGATCTGCGGGCTACAGCTTGCCTTCGGACGACTCCGGCAAAGCTACTAACCCGGATGCGATGTATTACCGGCGCAAATTTAATGCAGCTGACGATGCCAAACCGACGCGAAGTGTGGTCATTCCGTTTTATTGGGGTTTTCGCGAAGAAGAAGCCCACATCAATAAAACCGCCCCGCACGGGGAGTGGCTGGATCGCAACAATAACCGCCTGGACAAGGCCGGTACCAAGGAAGGCGGGCAGTTTGCCAATGCCACTACTAACTTGCCGGACATGTGGGGCAAGGGTTTCAACGGCAAACTGTTTGGTTTCATTTCTCTGGATAAAATTGGCGGCGATATGACCCACCCGCTGCACTCGGCCGCCGGGCGGCGTTACATGGTGCTAGCGGCGATGCGTCTGGCCATGGTGATCAAAATCATCCGTAAACGTTACCCGAACGACACCATCAACGTTGTGGGGCATAGCCAAGGCACGCTCCTGACGCTGCTGGCTCATGCCTATCTTAAAGATGACGGTGTGCGAGCAGCCGACTGCGTCGTGATGTTGAACTCGCCATACAGTTTGTTTGAACCATTCACCGAGAAATTCCAAAGCACGAAGGGCAGTCAACAGACTTCGCAAGCCCGGATTGCCACACTCAACGGTATTTTGCAGTTCATCGCTCAAGCACCTAATTCACACCCGGCGCTGTCACGCGTCGCCCTGAAAAACTGCCCGGGCTACGGTGCCATTGGTGGTTCAGGCTGGACCGGTGGTGCGGGGAGTCAAGCTAATATCAAAGGGGGAAAAATCCCTTTCAATGAGCGGGATAACCGAGGCAGTACCTACCTCTATTTCACGCCTCAGGACCAGACCGTGGGTTTGGCTAACGTGAAGGGCATAGGCTGGCAAGGGATCGGAGACGAGGTATATGGCCAGCCTGTCCGCTCGCTGCTACCCCTACATTTTCACCAACGGGTGTTCACTCTGCGCAAGCGTGCAGGTGAGCCAGAACGGGTGGGTAAACATACCCCGCCTTACGTCTATCCCCTAAGGCTAAAAGGAGAAGGAACATGGGACGACACCGGGCTGCCATTCAAGCAAAAACTCTCATTAGTCCGTGCCGAGCTTGAAGTGGGCGGGAAAGTGTTGCTTACCGCGCCGTTATTGCCTGTTGCGGCAATTGCGGATTTCAAAGCAGATGGTGTGGTAACTGCGCCAGGCGGTGATTCGCCAAGTGGTATTTACCAATCGACGGACTCGCTGGACCCTGTAGATGCAGCTATTGCCGTGAGCAACAAGGGCTGGGTACCGCAAGATACCCGACATGCCAGGCACGCACTCATGAGTGAAGCCGATGCCTTCAAGCAGGGGCGTGACAACGCAAGTATTGAAGCGGTCCTTAATGAAGGTAAAGAAAAGGCACACATGACTCACGTGTTTAGCGCTCGCGCCAAGGGTGACGGTCAAGTGCTAGTGACGCGCTCTGAGACGCCTTATGAAGCAAGATTGCGTTTACAAAAGGAATACAACGAACCGTTGTCGTTTCACTCTGCGATTCCCAACAACCCGGAACATAGTCGGCAAGTATTAGCGTATGACATGGCGATTGGGGCAGGGGAGAGCGTGGATGATGTGACGTTTTATGCGTATTTATGCCGCGTGGCTGATTGGCGGCAGGATTGGAAGAGTACTCGGGGTAAGGCTAACGCACAGAGCGATGCCGATGTTGACCTCCCTAGTGAAGACGTTGATGCATATTATTTGAAAGAGAGTGAAATCAACCGCTCGATGATCGACTCGACTGTGGTTTATCGTACAAGCGGTGAGTTCCCAGTAATAAGTGACTTGATGCCTAAATTGATAGCCGCGCAAACAATAGCTGAGCGTGATGCGGGTAAGTCAATTCAATTTGGAAGCAAAGCATGATGCGCGCACTGACTATTTATTTATGCTTGACTGGTCTGATATTTACTAGCAATTCGATTGACGCCTCTCAAAATCCGAGCCGTTGCTTTGAACTTTCAGCGTCGCCTGTAAGTGCCTACATTCCTGTGGAGAAGATCACCACTATGACCACTGACGCACAGTACCGCGCACCGACCACCTCACCACGCTTAAACACATTGGATGTACTTAGTATTGGCATGAGTGTTGATACTTATCGGCAGGGACAAATATGGCATGTACTGCAAGAGCAAAGTGCAGGGCAGCCCAACTCTTTACACGTTGGAAGTGCACTCCCAATGGACCCGAAGAAGTACCCAGTATTAGCCGATGATAAAGACGCGGCTTACAGCCAACGTGAAACTGACGCATTAGAGTTGGGGTTAAAGGATTTTCCAGAAAAATGGCCAATTCCAACAATCACGGTTGTCAGTGATTGGGATCCAGACGCTATGAATTTACGCTTTACGCCGCCAAGAACACGAAACAGCTTGGCGGCAATGGTTAACGACATGCGATCCCCAGCAGGCTTACATTGGCACCGCATTAGAAATTTGAAAAATGGGATTATATGTGATGACACGCCAGAAGGGTTAGTTGAAGCTCTTTTTCAACTCTTTGAACACAACCCTGATCTTCCTGCCGTACTTGTATACAGCAATGAAGGTTTTAATATGGCGTATTCACTTTCATCTAAAGACACACCACTTATAGGCGGTGGCGGACCACGCAAACCCGGCGAACTTACTGACGCCATGGTTGCCCTGGTCGTAGGCCGCCCTGAGCGTGTCGAGTGGCTGCGTTACTACGCGCAATACGCCAAGGTCAACG
>NZ_LLWJ01000023.1:0-3514 GCF_001529285.1 Pseudomonas sp. TAA207
CGGCACCCGTTTCGGGCATATCAAGGACAACCGCCTGCGGCACTGGCAGCAGTACTACTACCGCTACTCCTTCTGTTGTTCAATGGCGTCTCCAACTTCAACGTCATAGGTGATTTGCACACGCGGCGCACGAATACGGTCGAGCTTTTGCTGGGTACTTTCCATCTTTGCAATCTGGCGAACTCCTTGATCGTGTTTCATCCGTTGTTGCCCTACACACCGTAGCGGGAAAATCCCCTACGAAAATGAGATGCTGCCCAAGGCTAAAGCACACAACTTTTGTAAACCATTCGAGACTGAACTAATGCGGCCACAGCATTTCAAAGGGCCTCATCAAACGCCGCACACCGTAACTGCTGAAATCGGCACGAACAATCAGACCCATTACAGTTGCAAGTAGCCTATTTCGATTTAAATTGAAGGACCATTCCTACAAGGAATAAATTTGTAATTTTTTTCGAAAGATAACTTACAAAACATTTCGACCGACCCATTCCCGCCCTCACACGCAGCTCTACACGTCAACAGCTCTAGTTCGCGGATTAGGACGAAACTTCACAACGAACAGTACCGTTTTATAGCGCTGATTTTTTACAAATATCAGTAAAGATAGTTCGTCGCGTTACAATTCTCTGGATTGACAAGCGTTTTCCAAGAAGGTTTCCTTCGCGACTTTAAATGCGAGTGAATACCTGCATGAGCATCACGAACGCTCATGACTGAATCACTCGCGCCATGGCGCTTACAGGAACTTAAGGATGAGCAATAGACTGTATCCCTGCTCGGTGAATGACCCGCTGGGTGAGGGCACGCATAGTGGGTTACTGGGGCATGGCACACTGCCTTGGCCAAGCGTAATCGCTGAGCGCCAGTTACCTACAAGCATATCTATTAGTGGCTTTTACGCGACTGACGAACTGAGCGCGGCGCACTTCATGGTGGCAACGCTTAGCGATCCGGATAACGGACTGGACGCTCAAGAGCACGAACAGATGGCGTTGCACCTGAGTTATCTACTTTCAAAGGTAAAAGTTGCAGGATATGTCACGGTGCGTGAAGTTAAGGAGCTACATCAGAAGGCTCAGTCGATTCCGGTGATCGGCCCTTTACTTTTTTCGCTTTCCAGCATCCCCGGTGAAGCAGCAGCACTTGTAGGAATGCTGCACGCCTTTAATAAAGGCACGCGATTAGCCGAATTCCTCGATCTACCATCTGAAGTTAGAAAGAAATTAACAAACTGGGCTATCACTCGGGGAACCCCTGGCAGCATTTCAGCAAAGAGAGCCTTCAAGCAGCGAATTAAATTGGTAAGGTTGGGAGGTCAACTATACTTTGAGGTCCCTGCTAATTTACGAGCAAAACTTTATAAAATCAGTGAAAGAATGCGTGCAAATCACATTCTTCTGCCCGTTCACCAAGCAGCTCAATCACTTCGGAGAAGAGTTCCAATCACCAGCAACGCTTATAGCGCCCGGGGTGTAGGGAGAGTCGTTGCTGGGACCACCGCCGGTGCAATACTGGCAGTGGGCCCCCAAGCAATCATTGACGCTACAGAGTCTGGGGATATGGATGAGTTTCTCCATAGATCGGCGTACAGCCAGCCTACCAACTTGGCATCATTTGCTATCGGCGCGATTGTCGCTACTGCAGTCTCGTCCGCAGTAGTCGCCATAGTCGTGGCTTTAGGTGTTGGTTATATAGTCCAACTTTTTTTAAGCTACGAAGAGTGGGAGTTAAATCGAAAATTCGGAAATTTACTTACCGGAACAACACCATGATACATACGACCGAATACAGATTCTTCTCCAAAATGCACGGCGCATTTGGAGCACACTTCGTATTCGGGGGAATTCTGGCATTGTTAACTCCCTCACTTCTAACTATTCCATACTGCTTTTTGATGGCTTGGGCAGCATTCAGATATATACGCTGCACCTACTTAACTGAAAGTTTTGTCGAATATGCATCATTTTCGCTGCTCAGTACTTTGCACATAGCTTTATATACGTGCTACTTCGCAACATTAGCCATACTTCTTATGCACTATAAAATCCCCCTAGAACAATCCATGATACTTGCATGTATATCTTCCACCCCGCCTGCGGCCATGTACACCTGGGCCTACAAACGGAAGAATTACATAACACCATTCACCAAAAACAACAAGCGAGTTGAGACATCCACTCCCAAAACATCAATATCTCCATTTAAACGCAACATCTTTGTCGGAGCAACCGTCGGGGCAAGTTCATTACTCTACCCATATCTCGCCCCCTACAACGCATCACTTTTTTTCGTTTCAATTTCTTTATATATAATTTTTCTTTGGTTAATTTTTCAATGCCGAAATGCGATTTCCGGGTTAAGACAGTTAGCTCAAGAGCAGAACGAAGCTGGGATAGTTTTGACTTTTCACAACCTCGAAACCATTCAAGCCTTAAGAAAAGCCTCATGGGTAGGTCGTAGTGTGCAATGGATTTTCAAGTAAAAAGCCATGGCACCCTCCCCACATTTGAAATACCAACGTCACACAGCCCAAACACCTAGGCGAGCAAATGATTGAGACAAACACATACCGCTTTGTGGTTCGTATCTTTATTGGCCTTGGATTAAGTATATCGCTTACTGGTGTGATTATGGTGATGGCGCCTATAGCCTTAGGTGCTCCTTATCTTGTCTTTATCGCGTGGTCAATTGTGAAATTTTTTCGCTGCGCTTACGTTACTGAAAGGTACAGTGAATACGTGAGCTTTTCGCTACAAAACATGCTAACACTCATATATTCATCATCTTACGTAATGACAACCTATTCGCTGCACCTTGAGCACAACTACACATTACCAAGGGCAATGATCGAGTCACCTTTGTTACTTTTACCTTTATGCGCAATTCATGGTCACGCCTACTTTAGACGTGAATTCATAAATCCATTCTGGGTTAGAAAGATGCATGTAGAAACCATTTGCAACCCAATGCTTAGCAGTCATCAAGTGCCTTTAATAGCCCTTGGCGTGATTGCTGCAATTTTTAGAATTATCCAACCTCAAATATTGCAATACGAATACGGATTTTCCGTCACAGCAGTGCTCATGTATGCATTCCTCTTTTTATTTCTGTTAAATCTACGGCCAGCCATTTCCGGATTAAAACATTTAAAGAAACAAGAAGCCCGCGAAAAATCTGAATTCACCTTCTTCAATATTGATGAAATACGTGCCTTCCGGCAAAAATCCATAACTGCACGATGCACGGCATGGGTTAATAGCCAGCTATTGCACCTAAAGAATATAAATAGTAAATGATCATATGTGAAATTTACGCACCAACGGCAATCAACCAATTCCCACAGCAACCCATTACAACAATGGATTAAATCAAACGCCAGGAGCGCTTATAGCTATGGACTTAGCCTCATTACTCAACACTCAAAATCGTCGTTTAATCAAACTTACAACACCGACTTTGGAGTTTCAAGAGTTACTGCTGGAAAATTTCAATGGCACTGAGGGTCTCT
>NZ_LLWJ01000024.1:0-3662 GCF_001529285.1 Pseudomonas sp. TAA207
AGGTGTTGACAGCAGCGTGTAACGCTGTAGAATTCGCCTCCCGCTAACGAGAGATCGAAAGCGCAAGTGGTTGAAGTTACAAGGGAAACTTTGAAATCTTCTGAAATAACCGCTTGACAGCAACAGAGGCTGCTGTAGAATGCGCGCCTCGGTTGAGCGAAAGCTTAACCAACCGCTCTTTAACAACTGAATCAAGCAATTCGTGTGGGTGCTTGTGGAGTCAGACTGATAGTCAAAAAGATTATCAGCATCACAAGTTACTCCGCGAGAAATCAAAGATGTAACCAACGATTGCTGAGCCAAGTTTAGGGTTTTCTCAAAACCCAAAGATGTTTGAACTGAAGAGTTTGATCATGGCTCAGATTGAACGCTGGCGGCAGGCCTAACACATGCAAGTCGAGCGGTAGAGAGGTGCTTGCACCTCTTGAGAGCGGCGGACGGGTGAGTAATACCTAGGAATCTGCCTGATAGTGGGGGATAACGTTCGGAAACGGACGCTAATACCGCATACGTCCTACGGGAGAAAGCAGGGGACCTTCGGGCCTTGCGCTATCAGATGAGCCTAGGTCGGATTAGCTAGTTGGTGAGGTAATGGCTCACCAAGGCTACGATCCGTAACTGGTCTGAGAGGATGATCAGTCACACTGGAACTGAGACACGGTCCAGACTCCTACGGGAGGCAGCAGTGGGGAATATTGGACAATGGGCGAAAGCCTGATCCAGCCATGCCGCGTGTGTGAAGAAGGTCTTCGGATTGTAAAGCACTTTAAGTTGGGAGGAAGGGCATTAACCTAATACGTTAGTGTTTTGACGTTACCGACAGAATAAGCACCGGCTAACTCTGTGCCAGCAGCCGCGGTAATACAGAGGGTGCAAGCGTTAATCGGAATTACTGGGCGTAAAGCGCGCGTAGGTGGTTTGTTAAGTTGAATGTGAAATCCCCGGGCTCAACCTGGGAACTGCATCCAAAACTGGCAAGCTAGAGTATGGTAGAGGGTAGTGGAATTTCCTGTGTAGCGGTGAAATGCGTAGATATAGGAAGGAACACCAGTGGCGAAGGCGACTACCTGGACTGATACTGACACTGAGGTGCGAAAGCGTGGGGAGCAAACAGGATTAGATACCCTGGTAGTCCACGCCGTAAACGATGTCAACTAGCCGTTGGGAGTCTTGAACTCTTAGTGGCGCAGCTAACGCATTAAGTTGACCGCCTGGGGAGTACGGCCGCAAGGTTAAAACTCAAATGAATTGACGGGGGCCCGCACAAGCGGTGGAGCATGTGGTTTAATTCGAAGCAACGCGAAGAACCTTACCAGGCCTTGACATCCAATGAACTTTCTAGAGATAGATTGGTGCCTTCGGGAACATTGAGACAGGTGCTGCATGGCTGTCGTCAGCTCGTGTCGTGAGATGTTGGGTTAAGTCCCGTAACGAGCGCAACCCTTGTCCTTAGTTACCAGCACGTAATGGTGGGCACTCTAAGGAGACTGCCGGTGACAAACCGGAGGAAGGTGGGGATGACGTCAAGTCATCATGGCCCTTACGGCCTGGGCTACACACGTGCTACAATGGTCGGTACAAAGGGTTGCCAAGCCGCGAGGTGGAGCTAATCCCATAAAACCGATCGTAGTCCGGATCGCAGTCTGCAACTCGACTGCGTGAAGTCGGAATCGCTAGTAATCGTGAATCAGAATGTCACGGTGAATACGTTCCCGGGCCTTGTACACACCGCCCGTCACACCATGGGAGTGGGTTGCACCAGAAGTAGCTAGTCTAACCTTCGGGAGGACGGTTACCACGGTGTGATTCATGACTGGGGTGAAGTCGTAACAAGGTAGCCGTAGGGGAACCTGCGGCTGGATCACCTCCTTAATCGACGACATCAGCTGCTCCATAAGTTCCCACACGAATTGCTTGATTCATTGAAGAAGACGATAGAAGCAGCTTTAAGCTCCAAGCTGATAGCTCACGCTAACAGTTACAAGCTCGAAATTGGGTCTGTAGCTCAGTTGGTTAGAGCGCACCCCTGATAAGGGTGAGGTCGGCAGTTCGAATCTGCCCAGACCCACCAATTTTGTAATGGGGCCATAGCTCAGCTGGGAGAGCGCCTGCCTTGCACGCAGGAGGTCAACGGTTCGATCCCGTTTGGCTCCACCATAAACTTGCTTCTGTATCGTAAAGCTTAGAAATGAGCATTCCATTGAAACAATGGTGAATGTTGATTTCTGATCTTTTGATTAGATCGTTCTTTAAAAATTTGGGTATGTGATAGAAAGATAGACTGGGTAACACTTTCACTGGTGTTTATTCAGGCTAAGGTAAAATTTGTGAGTTAAATTGCGAATTTTCGGCGAATGTCGTCTTCATAGTATAACCAGATTGCTTGGGGTTATATGGTCAAGTGAAGAAGCGCATACGGTGGATGCCTTGGCAGTCAGAGGCGATGAAAGACGTGGTAGCCTGCGAAAAGCTTCGGGGAGTCGGCAAACAGACTTTGATCCGGAGATGTCTGAATGGGGGAACCCACCTAACATAAGTTAGGTATCTTAAGCTGAATACATAGGCTTAAGAAGCGAACCAGGGGAACTGAAACATCTAAGTACCCTGAGGAAAAGAAATCAACCGAGATTCCCTTAGTAGTGGCGAGCGAACGGGGACCAGCCCTTAAGCTGTATTGATGTTAGCGGAACGCTCTGGAAAGTGCGGCCATAGTGGGTGATAGCCCTGTACGCGAAAACATCTTTGCAGTGAAATCGAGTAGGACGGAGCACGAGAAACTTTGTCTGAATATGGGGGGACCATCCTCCAAGGCTAAATACTACTGACTGACCGATAGTGAACTAGTACCGTGAGGGAAAGGCGAAAAGAACCCCGGAGAGGGGAGTGAAATAGATCCTGAAACCGTATGCGTACAAGCAGTGGGAGCCCACTTTGTTGGGTGACTGCGTACCTTTTGTATAATGGGTCAGCGACTTATTTTCAGTGGCAAGCTTAACCGAATAGGGGAGGCGTAGCGAAAGCGAGTCTTAATAGGGCGTCTAGTCGCTGGGAATAGACCCGAAACCGGGCGATCTATCCATGGGCAGGTTGAAGGTTGGGTAACACTAACTGGAGGACCGAACCGACTACCGTTGAAAAGTTAGCGGATGACCTGTGGATCGGAGTGAAAGGCTAATCAAGCTCGGAGATAGCTGGTTCTCCTCGAAAGCTATTTAGGTAGCGCCTCATGTATCACTGTAGGGGGTAGAGCACTGTTTCGGCTAGGGGGTCATCCCGACTTACCAAACCGATGCAAACTCCGAATACCTACAAGTGCCGAGCATGGGAGACACACGGCGGGTGCTAACGTCCGTCGTGAAAAGGGAAACAACCCAGACCGTCAGCTAAGGTCCCAAAGTTATGGTTAAGTGGGAAACGATGTGGGAAGGCTTAGACAGCTAGGAGGTTGGCTTAGAAGCAGCCACCCTTTAAAGAAAGCGTAATAGCTCACTAGTCGAGTCGGCCTGCGCGGAAGATTTAACGGGGCTCAAACCATACACCGAAGCTACGGGTATCACTTAGGTGATGCGGTAGAGGAGCGTTCTGTAAGCCTGTGAAGGTGAGTTGAGAAGCTTGCTGGAGGTATCAGAAGTGCGAATGCTGACATGAGTAACGATAATGGG
>NZ_LLWJ01000025.1:0-3811 GCF_001529285.1 Pseudomonas sp. TAA207
TCTTCAAAGCGCACCAGACGGTCGAACAGGTCCCAGCGCATTTGGCTTTGTTGGCAGTTGTGCTAACAGTAAATATCAATCCATACCAGCTCAGTTTTTAAAGAACGGTGTAGCGGTTCAACGGTTGACTGCGCCTTTTGGGCCACTGGCAATCAGTGCGGTACCACACGCTGTTTTCATACCATCGAGTGCAACAGCAATGCCGTCAACGGAGTAAGTCGCGCTGCACTCGGCAATGGGGAAAACCCCTTTGCACAACGGGCAACTGACGTTGTGACCAACACCGGAAATCGGTTTACCGTTGAGGTCAATCCGGGAAAAAGCTTCAAGCACGACACTCCCGTGGATGGTGGGATGATGTCTTTCATAAAATATTGTTCTCGTGACCTAAAAGCTCAGTTCTGGCTTGGGTTACCGCGGCTTTTAAAGTTTGTCGGTCATTTTCAGGTATTTTAAATTTTTCCATCAGGCCGATGGATCGTTCAATAGCATCCAGAATCATGGATATTTGTACCTTAGGGTTCGCACCTATGAATTTCTCAAAAGGGATCTGTAAGCGAAACTCGAGGACTTTGGTTTTTTTATGAAATTTTGCAACTTCTGGGTAGTCTGAGATGAATAGATCAGAGAGGATTATTGAAATAAAGCTCCATCTGTTTATGTCGAAATTTAATTTTGCATTTTCTAAAAGACCAGATAAGACAGAGTTTATTTTATTTCTAGCGATATGCTCTGCATCACCGACTTTCGCATCAATCTCTCCTGACATGAAGAATTCCATAAATCTACCTCAATAGTCATTTTTGTTTAAAGGTGGGCGAGTACCGCCATTAGTAGCTTTGTGCTCTACAATTTTGTTGTGCTGCCAAGAATGCATTTCGCGTTTCGTTCCGGCCACCTCAGGTCTAAAAGTCAGCTTGTTTTTTTGAGGTAGGATTCCGGATAGCGTTTCTTTCCTTGTGTGGTTTCCCCATATTTCATAACTTCTTCAGTATTTATATCCCTCAGCGTGTACCCAATAGCTGGCGCATCACTGTCCAAACTATTGCCATGCACCTTTTTGGTCGGGTCAGCGACAGGAGGGCACGGCTTTTCAGGATTTGCACCTTTACCGAAGGTTCCGTTGGTATTTCTTGGCTGCCCTTTCCATAGGCCTAACGGATCAACCCATCCCGTAGGATTCGGCGCATACGCATACAGGTTCAACCCACCCGCATAGCTGATCGGGTCTTTACTGATAAACCGCCCAACCCGTGGATCATAGTACCGATAGCGGTTGTAGTGCAGCCCCGTTTCATGATCGTGGTACTGGCCCTGGAAGCGGATCGAGTTTTTCAGACCTTCGCGTTGTGCCCTTACCTAGCGTTGTTCCCGCAATTCACCCCAAGTTTTTACTCGGCAGTCCATACGATGGAGCCGATGAATCGAACACTTACTTAATTATTTATGGCTTCGGAGTAAAGCCTGGCATGCTGTTGCATTTTTCACGAACTCCACGGCCTAAAAATAGTCGCCAATTTTTCCCACTACTAAGTGCCTTTTCGGTCCAGTAGTAGTTATCTGTGATTTTGTTAGCGGTACCATTGCTTTCCAATACACCTTTCCGGGCGTACTTTTTGAATAACTTATTTAGCTCTCGATTTACTATTTTTTCAACATTGGAATTGTCGGCACTATAACGTGTTGCGCCAATAGCATATTGATCCTCTCCCCCATAAGTCAGAGTGATCAATCCCTTTCTCTCTTCGCGCCTGAGTGTCTCTTTTGTGTGCGAAATAACTCTTTTTTCATCTTTTTTCTCACCAACAAACCAATCGTATGAAAACGGCTCATTTTCATCCAGGATTGTAAAGTCTAGGTCGTCTAATCGCACGAATCTCTTATCAGTATCACGCCAAAAATATAAGCAGAATCCAGTGCTTTTTAAAAGCTCGCTATTGATTTTAATAAAATCTTCAGAGGTCAAGAAAATAACCTTATCCATTTATATCTTCCTTCCACAGGGGCAATTATAGGGTCTAAATTGCACGTCATCAGGTGCGTGTGCCTCATTGACTTTTGTTCTTAGATCGTCCAGTGCCTTCTTCTCGCGAGTAATCGGGTTCGTTTGGTCCGCACGATTTTTACCAACGTTGCCGTAGATAATTCTCCCTTCTGTATCTTCGAAAATTATATCCGGACGACGACCTTCTTTATTCCCCCCTGGCGTGGGAATTAACTGCTCTTTCTTGACGCCACCACCGGCAATAACTCGCCCTCCGGAGGCTTCAACTTCTTGCCCCCAAGCTTGAATAATTTGATTATGTGGCCCCTCGCCGTTGGTTTTCGGTCCTCGTTTAGCAAGCCCTAACGCATCAACCCACCCCGTAGGATTCGGCGCATACGCATACAGATTCAACCCACCCGCATAGCTGATCGGGTCTTTGCTGATAAACCGCCCAACCCGGGGATCATAGTACCGATAGCGGTTGTAGTGCAGCCCTGTTTCGTGATCGTGGTACTGGCCCTGAAATCTGATCGGGTTGGTCAGGCCTTCACGCTGCGCCCATTCCGAACGCTGTTCCCGCACTTCACCCCAGGCTTTGTACTGCGCACTCCAGGCGATTTGGCCGTTGGGGTCGGTCAGTTCTTGTGGCGTGCCCAAGTGGTCGCATTGGTACCAGGTCAACACGTCAATCGGTAGCGCTTGGGGCGTGTGCGTCCACAACGGGTCTTGGTCTATATCGTAGGCGCCTTCGTAGTTCGGCTGCGCCAACAGGCGGATCGGTTGATGCCGCATCGCCTGCGCCACGGGGACGAAGGTGCCAGGTTCGTAGAGGTAGTGGACTGTTTTACCCGCCGCGCCATCGGCCTGGGCCGGATTGCTTTCCCAGGCCAGGGTGTCGCCGTCCCAACCGAAGAGGGTGAAGCCGCAACCCAGTTCGCGTTGTTTGCGTGCCCGTTCGTTTTGGTTCCAGTGCGAGCCGGCTTCCGGGCGATGCTTGTGGTGGGCGTTGGAGTATTTATGGATGCGCCGCCCCAGTGGGTCGTAGGCGTAGTCAACGCTGAGTGTGCTGTCTTCAAAGCGCACCAGACGGTCGAACAGGTCCCAGCGCATTTGGCTGTGTTGGCCGTTGTGCAAGCGGCGGATCTGGTTGCCGCGCTCGTCGTATTCGTAGTGCGTGCCCGCGTATTCGCGCAGCAGGTTGTCCATCAGTGTGTTGCGTTTCGGGTCTTGATCCAGCGGGCGGCGGATTTCAGCCACGCTGTTGTCCAGCAGGTTGCTGGCCGGGTCGAAGGCGAAGGTTTCGACGCCCAAGCGGCTGGTGGCGCTGAGCAGTCGACCCACCGGGTCGTAGCGGTAGGACAGCGGCCCGCGGCGGCTGTCGTTGATGTAGGTCAGTTGGCCCGCGGCGTCGTATTTGTACTCGCGTTTGAGCAATGTGGACTGGTCGTCGCTACGGCTCAGCAGTTGGGCTTGCAGACGGCCGACCGGGTCCCATTGTTGGGTTTGCAGCAGGCGGTTGCCTTGGTGGCGGGCGACTTCTCGGTGCAGGTCGTCGCGCTCGTAGCCGATGAGTTCGTGTTCGTCGAGGCGCATGCCTAGCAGGTGGCCGCTGCCGTAGGTCAGCCAGCTGACTTTGTGGCCGTCCGGGCGGGTGGTGGCGATGCGTTGGTTGAGCACGTCGTACTCGTGTTGCCACACGGCGACTACCGGTTTTTGCAGGCTCAGGTAGTGCTGGTGTTCGCGTAGCAGGTTGCCCGCTGGGTCGTGGAACCATTGCAGGCGGCTGTCGGCGTTGGTGGCCATGACCAGGTTGCCGTTGCCGTC
>NZ_LLWJ01000026.1:0-4705 GCF_001529285.1 Pseudomonas sp. TAA207
TGCCGGGATCGTCGAACAGGTCGTGGGTGTCGCGCTGCGGTTGCAGCACCCGTGAGAGGTGTTCGGCGCCCCGACGCGACGCGAATTGCCACTGCTGGCGCCCGCGCACGTCGTAACCAAAGCAACTGCTGAGGAGGCCCTGGCTGCGCAGCACTTCACGGTGCAGGTCCTCGCGTTCGATGTCGCTGAATCAGTTGGCCGTCGAGGTTGATCTGGTGCAGGTGCCCGCTGCCGTAATATAGGTGGTTCAACAGTTGGCCCGTGGGCAGGGTCAGTGTAGTTACGTTGCTTAGCGGATCGTAGTCGTAGCACAACACCCCTTGCGGGGTGGTCTCTTTGATCAGGCGGCCGAGCAGGTCGTAAGTGAAGCCGAGTGTCTCCGGATTGACGCCCAGTGTCTTGCCATGGGCGGTGGGCAGGCGTGCAATGGACAGCAAGCGATCGCCATCATCGTAGGTGTAATCCTGACGTGCATCGGCATTGAGCTTGGCCAGCACCCGGCCAATGGTGTCGCGTTCGAATGCGGTGTGGCGTAGTAGCCGTTCGGCTTGCTCACAGTAGCCAATTTCATCCACCCGTGTGAGGTGACCGCCAAGGTTGTAGCTAATGCGGCGAGTCAGGTTGTCGATGCGTTGTTCTTCGATCAGACGGTCGCTGGTGTCGTAGCGAAACCGGTATGCGGCGTTGTTTTCGTTGACCAGCGCGGTGAGGCGAAGGGCGGGGTCATATTCGTAGCGAATGCGTTGGCCCTTGGCGTCCTGGCGGCTGCTGGGCAGGCCTCTTGCTGTTCTTGAAAGCCGCGTGGTCTGGCCCTTGCCATCAGTGTGTGTCATCACCTGGCCGAAGGCATTGTAGGTGAGGCGTTCTGTAGAGCCGTCAGGGTGCTCGAAGTGCAGAACTTCGCCGTTTGGCTTACGGGTTAGGGCGGTGGTCTGGTCCAGTGCATTAGTGATGGCAACCAGATGAGAACGGTCGTTGTAGCGGTAGAAGGTGCTTTTACCTGAACAGTCCTGGAAATGTTCTACCTGGGCCAAAGCATTCCACCACAGGTACTTCGATTTGCCGGTGGCGTCCACAATCGTGTGCGGCAGGCCGTCGTTGCTGTTTAGGTACTGGGTGGTATGCCCCAGTGCGTCCGTCTCGGTAAGCAGATTGCCTTGGCTGTCATACGTGACCTTCCACGTGCTGCCGTCCGGGTAGTCGACCTGCTTGACCAGTGTCGTGAGGAGGTGGTGCTGGTACAGGGTCTTGCGTCCAAGGGGATCGGTTTCTTCAATTAACCGTGAGTAGCCATCGTACTTGAGCGCAATCACATTGCTGTCGGGCAAGGTGAGGGCCGTCATGTTGCCGTAGGTGTCCAGCTCTATTTGGTAGTGCTCACCGCCAAAGTCCGTACTGGCCACGACGCGGAAATCAGCGTTGTAATGCACTGTGGCCTTACGCCCCAGAGCATCGGTGATCCACGTAGTACATGCGTTGAAGTCGTAGCGGAAGTGAAAGTGTTCGCCGTCGCTGGTCCAGTGCTCCACGACGCGGCGTGGCCGCCCAGGGAAAGAGTTTGCGGCCATTGCTGGTATCGACTGCATTACCAAAGATAGGGCCGATCACCCGATCCAGTTTTTAGCTTTGGCGTTTTTGCTATTCAAAATGCGCTCTGGCTTTATAAGTGTGCTAAGCATAAGGAGAGAGATATTCTTGAATTGTCAAATTCTTAGATAGGGCTGATATGCTAGCTGGTGCGCATTTATTAGATAAGAAGTACATATAATAATCATAGCCAAAGTGGAATTCACCGTTTGGAGAAATTAGTTTGCACCAAATCTTCTCTCTCAAAATCTGCCTTGCAATATTTTCAATGTTAGATGTATTTATTTCCTGGCCTTCAAAAAATTCCTCGCTGTCATGTGACTCTAGTTCGGATATTTTATATTGGGTAATGTTCATGCATTCTGAAATCGTTCTAATTGCATTCAAAGACCTATTTTCTATTTCTAAGTAATCTTTTTCTTTTTCTGGTGTGTCTATTTCATGAAAGCTGGTCCATTCTTCTGGTGGCGATGTAAGATAACCCTCTGAAGTGACTTTGTCGTATTTTGTAATTCTATAGGAGTATGGCATATCTATTTCCTACTTTTGTCCGGTGTTAATTATATGTTTCGGATCGTGGGTCTTGTTCCCAAGGTTTTACGCTACTTGCAACGTTACTGAGGTCATTACTTGGCGTCGACCGCCGAATCTAACTTTTAGTTTTGCGTTAATTTATATAGTGTTCCGAACTTCTTTGCGTAATTTAAGTTGACTTTACTCTCGTGTTCTGCCGTCATCTAAAATGTCATTTTTAAAGTGGGGTCAGTTAAGGTTGATATTGCGTTGGTTTTTTGAAAGTTGGTTGATCCATTCTTTAAGGTCGTCGTTGGTGTAAAGATAGTCTTGATCGGTTGAAGGTAAGTCTAGCGCGCCTAGAAGAATCAGATAGTCTAATACTACAGTGTCTTCAATGTATGTCGTATCATCATCTACTAGGTTGAAGGCCCACTCTGCTATCGTACATCTGCTTATGGTGTTATTGATAATACCTTCAAGTTTTAAGATTAAATCCTGGCGGTTGGGTATGGCGTTCATTTTATCTCCTGCCCTGATATTTTCCAGTGGAGTTGAAAATATGGTGATTCATATTGTCGGTTACGGGTTTGGGTGCTACGCTTCTCACTTTTCCTGAGTGATCTATCGTTTCATACCAGCTTCTTTTATTTCCGGTGCTAGGATCCCATTCTCTCACAAACCGTGCACCTTGCATTTGTCCTGGATTGCGCGAAGGTGTCACCGTACTATAGAAACGGTATCGGCCATTTTGTAATTCCTTTGTACCGCCTTTCCCATATCTTTCAGCTTGAGTGTAATAGGTTTTAAGTTTTTGGGCGTTCATGGCACTTCGCGCGTCAGTGCTCCTACTAATCGTATTTTTATAACCGAATAATGATTTGTTTGATGACGCTCCTTTCGCTCCCAGCATGCCACCAAGAAATGCACCGCCAAAAGCAGTGAGTTTTTGGCCATTTGATCCATCTCCAAACAGCTTTCCACCGACCCAATGACCTCCGATGCCCCCAGCCACCCCTCCGAAAAAGGCAACAGTAGGTATCAGGAACCCGCCTGTTAGCACGACGGCACTGGCGAAGCCAATCCCTCCAATCGTCCATTGAAGCCACACAGGTACTTCAGGATTGATAGCGTCAGTGAGCTGCGTTGCACCTCCAATAATAATATTGCCTGATCCTGTACTGATTTTACCATCACACTCAGTACGATCATCTACCCTGGCTGCTGGCTGACCATTGATATAAACGCTGGTGCTGCCTTCAGCGAGCACCTTAGCAACGCCGTGTTGGTCGCAGTCAACATGATCAAGGTGTGCTCTAGCAGCTGGTTTTCCATTGAAAAAAACGTTGGGTGAACCGGATGTGATCTTGCCAGCCTCATTGCGACAGAACGAGAGGCTGCCAATTAGTTGTCCGATACCAGCCCCGGCCGCAGCGCCTGCTCCGATCATGGCTACTGCTGCTAGACCACCAGTGCCTACGATTAGTACAGTGGCTGCAGCGCCTACCGTCAGTCCAATCAGCAATCCCGCAAGCGCGCTTGAATGCTCTATCGAATCACCCTCACGAGCTGCCGCCGTCATTCGCAAACCACGCCAGAGCGAGGCTGTCGCAGTTGCATCGTTTCAACCACTGAGTAGAACCTGATTCTCTCCTCGATCAACATGCCCTGAATATTGTTACTGGTACCGGTGATCTGAATCAGTACTCGATGGTGTTGCTCGTCGGTATGCAAAAACAGTATTTGGATCTGGTGGACTGGCTTGCCTTGTTGGCGCCACCGATACTCGAATTCGCGACCTTCCACGCCGGCGACCTCTAGGGGAGTAAGTGGATTAATCCACTCAAGGTGCGCAAGAGAACCTTCCATTTCTTTGATTACGCGTTGGCTTATACCTCCCACGTCCGCGTCTTTATCAATTTGGCTGCGGCCTATTACTAATGAGAAAGGACTCGGGCCTGAGTCAGTTTCTGCGAATACGTGGAATGTTTTATCCAAGACGCCGACTGGCCGAATAAAACTTAGTTCGTTTGTCAAATAGGGAGCAGGAGGGGGAGGACTTGCTTCAGATTCTTGCAACGCTGTTGCTTGTTCTTGACGTTCGCGCAACAGTTTTTCCGCGTAGCGGTCGTAGATATTCTGACGCATTAATTAGGGCCTCTCGGTTAACTATTTTCGTTGATATGAACTTTTGACGTACCGATCAAATTGAGGGTGCTGCCAGATAAAGTAATGACGCCGTCATTACACATAGTCAGGGAGCTGCTTCCTACCGTTAAGACGATGGAGGTACTTGCGGTCAGGGTGATAGCGTTGCCCGAAGTTTCAAGTTTGAATTCGCCCTCTTTGATCGTTATAGAGGAATCATGGGTAATGGTTTCGGTGTGCGTTCCCGAGATCTCCAAGATACGGTTGCCTCCTACCGTCAGCGAGTCATCACGTTCCACTTCTCTATCCATGTCTCTTTCTGCGTGCACCGAAATGCGTTCACTGCCCTGCTTATCTTCAAACAATAGCGAGTTGGCGTTGGCCCCAGAGCCCTTGGTCGAGCGAGTGAGAAAGCCGCTCTGTGTCTTGTTGGCCGGCAAGCTCCAGGGCGGTGTGT
>NZ_LLWJ01000027.1:0-5050 GCF_001529285.1 Pseudomonas sp. TAA207
GCCCCCAAAAATACTGATCCGTGCGTCCGAGGCTGTCCACGACACGGGTTTCGCCTTTTTCCAGGCCTTAGCTGAGCCAGAAATGCGTGCAACGACAGACCACTCTGTAACAGAATCTTTTCATGGGCATCGGCAGAATTTCCTGCAGATGAGATCATCACCTCTAGACAGCGCGGCTCTCAATGGTGGTAGCTGCGCGGAGCCTTTATCCTAATCAGGCTGGGTTCTACGTGGTATATGTCTTTTCTCAGTATTGGAGTAGTAAATTTTTAATTTTGTAATCGTTTTGCGGGAATAAGCTTGGGATCCCTAATGCTTCTTTTTCTGAAATGCTGGTAATATTTCCAAATGCGTCAATTTTTTTGCATGACTCTTCAATTCCATAGGTGAAATAGATATTGTCGACGTCAGTTGGTGTGTACTTTTCTTGATGGCCTATTATCCTCCAGTCGCCGTCAGTTTCTATCTTTCTATCGAATAGCATGTAGGAGTCTAAAATTATTGGGCTAAATATTCTTGTGGCATTGTTCAGTTTTTCTTTGCTGATATTTGGCTCGGAGGATGTGAGATTGAATATTTCAGCTAAATGCCCAGTTGGGAATTTTGAAATTATTCTTCCGAAGCGGTACTCGTTGTCTTTTACTCTAAAGCAAAATATATCACCTGGTTTAATGAAGCGGATCATGGTGCGAGCCTTCTTATTCCAGCCCCAAAATTTCACATCACTCATCCGCATCTGCCTCGTCGGGTGTTTGTAGGGTTTGCTTTTTTGTTAAATGCTCGATTGAACACTTTGGCTCTATCGTCAGTTCGTGACCTGTTAAAGGAATTGTATTTGTTTCCTCTATTTTCTTGTGAAATTTCCTGTCCGATGATGCCCTTCTTGGTTTTAAATTTCTCTATGTAGTATTGCTCGTAACCCCGCGCGTCTCCATAGGTGATGTCGCTGTCGAGTTGGCTAAGTATGGAGCCTGGTTGTAATCTATGTGATGAAGTGTGCTCGACGGTTCTCCTATCAATATCGTTAGTGATACCTATGTAATAAGGCTTAGTTGTTTTCGGGTCGCCATCGTATAGTCCGTAAACAAAGTATCCGGGAGCGTCAAGTGGTGTTAATCCAAGCGGATCAACCCATCCCACCGCATTCGGCGCGTACTGATAAAGATTGATCCCGCCCAGCAACCCAATCGGATCTGGCTGGGTAAACCGTCCTATATCCGGATCGTAAAACCTGAAGGTGTTGTAGTGCAGGCCGGTCTCGCGGTCAAGGTACTGGCCTTGAAAGCGCAGGTTCTGTTCTTGCTCGTGTTGGGTGTTATGCCATTCCTCGCGGCTGTTGCCCCAGGCCTGGAATTCGCTGTGCCACACGCTCAGCCCATGTTCGTCGGTCAGTTGTTCGGGGAGGCCGGCCAGGTTGGTGTGGAAGTATAAAAACTCTTCGTGGCCGGGCTTTCCGTCGAGGCGGGCCAGCGGTTCGTAGCTGTCGATGTTGGCGTACAGGTACAGGCTGGGCCTGCCGTCCTGCACCTCCTGCAGCAGGCGCAGGCCTTGCCACTGAAAGGTGGTGCGTCGGTATGGGCATTGATCGTCGTTGCGGTAGAGCTGTTTGCCGATGCGCCGCCCCAGCGGATCGTACTGGTAGTGGATGCGCAGGTGTTCGCCGTGCTTAGTCTGCTGGACGCGGATCAGGCGCTGTTCGGCGTCGTATTCAAAACGTTGGACGGTGTGGCTGCCGATGCGTTTTTCGCTCAGGCGGCCGAAGCGGTCGTAGCGGTAGCGCTTGTCTTCGAACACCTGCACGCGGTTGTGTTTGACGTGGCCGCGCAGCACGCCGGTCTGCATCAGGTTGGCAGCGGCGTCGTAGTTGAAGGTTTCGCTGTGTTGACCGGGCGCTTGCGGGGTGTGCTGGTAGTGTTGGCGGATGCGCTCGGTAGGGTCGTAGCGGTAATGCTGGCTGAGGGTGTGGCTTTTGCCGTTGCTGTTGTGCGCCTCGAAACGTCCGATGACGGGCTCTTGGGCTGAGTTGTGGTTGCTGCGGCGCTGGGTCTGGGTGAGTACTTCGGCGATCAGGTTATCGCAGGCGTCGTATTGGTAATCCTTGCTCAGCAGGGGCAATTCTTCGCGGGCGGCGTTGTGGTAATGCAGGGCCTTTTGCACGACGCGGCCGTTGCGGTCGTAGCGGGTGCGGGTGTGCAGTTGGCCCTGGGTGCGCAGCACTTCGTCGTGCAGGTTGTCGCGCTCGAAATCGCAGATTACCCGGCCATTGAGGTTGATCTGGTGCAGGTGCCCGCTGCCGTAGTACAGGTGGTTGATGGCGCGCTGATCGGGCAGGGTCAGGGTTTCGAGGTTGCCCAGTTCGTCGTAGTGGTACTGCAGCTCGCCGGCAGTGCTGGTTTCGCTGAGCAGTTGTCCGTTTTTGTCGTAACTGAAACTCAGCGGCTGTTGAGGTCGGTGTGCTTGCTTTCATTGCGGAAAAGCGGACCAAGCAATATTTTTTTATACAATTAATTGCATTCGGAGTCGCAGGTCAACCGAGATCTGAGGTTGACCTGGTTTAGATTTTTACGTCGGTGGTACAGGTGCCTAGTTATCAAGGTTGTCTAAGAGTTTGATAATTTCATCCTTGCTCTTTTCATAGGGTGGTTTCCAGTGTTCTATATCATTTTCGATCCATTCGTCATACCCATCAACACCAAGTTTTTCGGATAAGCTATGATTTAAAATCTTTCTTGCTGCTGCTAATTTATCTAGAATCCCCTCTTCTCTAAAAAATAATAATAAAGCTAGAGCGGTAGTTTCTTTGTCTTCAAATCCAGAGCCTATTTTATCAATCGTAATTACCATTTCCTCTAGATAGGTTAAGATTTCTTTAATATCTGAAAGGTTTATTTTGCACTTGCTGGTCATTTTATTAGCATCGCTTATTGAATGTCGTTGTTTTCTTGTTTATCTCGATGTCGCCTTTTATTTTGAACTCCTCAACGCCTAGATTATTCTTTCTAAATTCTACCCTTTCGGCATCTATGTCGAAGTCAATGTAATTTCTGGCGTGATGTGGTTTTATTTTGAATTTTTCAGACGCGTCGGCCATGCTCATTGGCTTTCCTTTAGCCTTGGTGGCAAAAACGGAGTTCTGATCGCCCGCTTTAATCACCATGCTATTTTTTATCCCCTCTAATCCTTGATTACTCGTGTAATGCCTTAAGCGAATAGTATCGAGACCGACCGGATCAACCCACCCAACCGCATTCGGCGCGTACTGATAAAGATTGATCCCGCCCAGCAACCCAATCGGATCTGGCTGGGTAAACCGTCCTATATCCGGATCGTAAAACCTGAAGGTGTTGTAGTGCAGGCCGGTCTCGCGGTCAAGGTACTGGCCTTGAAAGCGCAGGTTCTGTTCTTGCTCGTGTTGGGTGTTATGCCATTCCTCGCGGCTGTTGCCCCAGGCCTGGAATTCGCTGTGCCACACGCTCAGCCCATGTTCGTCGGTCAGTTGTTCGGGGAGGCCGGCCAGGTTGGTGTGGAAGTAGAAGAACTCTTCATCGCCGGGCTTTCCGTCGAGGCGGGCCAGTGGCTCGTAGCTGTCGATATTGGCGTACAGGTACAGACTGGGCCTGCCGTCCTGCACTTCCTGCAGCAGGCGCAGGCCTTGCCACTGAAAGGTGGTGCGTCGGTACGGGCATTGATCGTCGTTGCGGTAGACCTGTTTGCCGATGCGCCGCCCCAGCGGATCGTACTGGTAGTGGATGCGCAGGTGTTGGCCGTGTTTGCTCTGCTGGACGCGGATCAGGCGCTGTTCGGCGTCGTATTCAAAACGTTGGACGGTGTGGCTGCCGATGCGTTTTTCGCTCAGGCGGCCGAAGCGGTCGTAGCGGTAGCGCTTGTCTTCGAACACCTGTACGCGGTTGAGTTTGACGTGGCCGCGCAGCACGCCGGTCTGCATCAGGTTGGCAGCGGCGTCGTAGTTGAAGGTTTCGCTGTGTTGACCGGGCGCTTGCGGGGTGTGCTGGTAGTGCTGGCGGATGCGCTCGGTAGGGTCGTAGCGGTAATGCTGGCTGAGGGTGTGGCTTTTGCCGTTGCTGTTGTGCGCCTCGAAACGTCCGATGACGGGCTCTTGGGCTGAGTTGTGGTTGCTGCGGCGCTGGGTCTGGGTCAGTACTTCGGCGATCAGGTTATCGCAGGCGTCGTATTGGTAATCCTTGCTCAGCAGGGGCAATTCTTCGCGGGCGGCGTTGTGGTAGTACAGGGCCTTTTGCGCGAGACGGCCGTTGCGGTCGTAGCGGGTGCGGGTGTGCAGTTGGCCCTGGGTGCGCAGCACTTCGTCGTGCAGGTTGTCGCGCTCGAAATCGCAGATTACCCGGCCATTGAGGTTGATCTGGTGCAGGTGCCCGCTGCCGTAGTACAGGTGGTTGATGGCGCGCTGATCGGGCAGGGTCAGGGTTTCGAGGTTGCCCAGTTCGTCGTAGTGGTACTGCAGCTCGCCGGCAGTGCTGGTTTCGCTGAGCAGTTGTCCGTTCTTGTCGTAGCTGAAACTCAGCGGTTGCTGCTGGCCATTGAGGTCGGTGAAGGTGATCGACAGCAGGTTGTCGGCGGCGTCGTAGGTGTAGTCGGTGACGCCGTCGGCGGTGGTTTTCTGGATCAAACGCCCGGCGGCATCGCGCTCGAAGCGGTGCTTGAGCGGCGGGCAATCATCGTCCTGCACGTCACTGTCTGCCGGGACAGACACATGATCCACGCCGCTGACATCGCCGACTGCGTTGTAGTGGTAACAGCGTCCGCTGTTGTCCAGGTCACGCTGGGCAACCAGCCGATCCAGCGGATCCCAGCCGAAGGCGTAGGCTTCGTTGTTTTCGTTGGTCAGCTTTTGCAGACGGCCATAGGCGTCGTAGCTCAAGCGCACGCTGTGGCCCAGGGCATCGGTGCGCTGTTTGATCCGGCCGCTGAGGTCGTATTGGTAGCGGGTGGTCTGCTGGGCGGGGTCGGTGTAAGCGGTGATCTGGCCGGCGCTGTCGCGCTCATAGCGGTCGAGACGGCCGTCCGGGCGCTC
>NZ_LLWJ01000028.1:0-5287 GCF_001529285.1 Pseudomonas sp. TAA207
GGACCCACGAAGTGTCCGGCACATCCGGTTCGGATGACTGGCGTACTCCGGTCGCGGGCTAAGGCTGCGCGAGCGTTTTAGCGCACCGGTCCCTTGCGGGCCGGTGCGTGCATGACCCCAGAATTTTTCTGTTTTCGGCGCCTGTTTCCACACGACGAAAATCGCTGCACTGCATGAGGGACAAGGGATGTTCGCACCGGCTCATCAGCCCCATTTCACGCTGGCCCTCGACGGGGCGGACTTTCAGGTGCTGGCCTTCAAAGGCCGCGAAACCCTGAACACGCCGTTCGTTTTTGACCTGGAGCTGGTCAGTGAGCGGCCTTTCCTCGACCTCGAAACCCTGCTGCACAAGCAGGCGTTTTTGCAGATTTCAACCACCGGCAGCGGTTTTCACGGGCAGGTGTACAGCATCTCCCGGGGCGAAGCCGGTAAGCGCCTGACCCGCTATCACCTGTCGCTGCGCCCGCATTTGTCGTATTTGGCGCACCGGGTCAACCAGCGAATCTTCCAGCAAATGACTGTGCGCCAGATCATCGCCCAGGTGCTGGAAGAACACGGGATTTTGGCCAGCGATTATAAGTTCCAGCTCAGCGCAACCTATCCTGAGCGGGTGTATTGCGTGCAGTACGACGAATCGGACCTGACCTTCATCCAGCGCTTGTGCGAGGAAGAAGGCATCCACTTTCATTTCCAGCACAGCCCTGGCGCGCACCTGCTGGTGTTTGGCGACGACCAGACCATCTTCCCCAAACTGGCACCGGTGGCGTATCAGCAAGACACTGGGCTGGTGGCCGACACGCCGATGGTCAAGCGCTTTGGCATGCGTTTAGCGACGCGTACCAGCCGCGTCACGCGCCGCGATTATGACTTCACCAAGCCGCGCATCGAGCTGGAAAGCGACGCCAAAAGCAAGGCGGTGCCGGACCTTGAGGATTACGATTATCCCGGTCGTTTCGTAGACCGCGAACGCGGCAAACACCTGGCCAATCGCAACCTCGAACGCCATCGCACCGACTACCAACTGGCCAAGGGCAAAAGCGATCAGCCAACCTTGGTCAGCGGGCATTTCATGCCGCTCACCGCGCACGCCAATGCGACATGGAATGACCTGTGGCTGCTGATCGACATCACCCACCACGGCAAGCAGCCGCAGGTGCTGGAAGAGTCGGTCACCAGCGATGTCACAGACTTGAAAGACGATTTCCATCAGGGCTATCGCAACACCTTCAGCGCAATCCCGTGGGACGTGCCGTTCCGCCCGCCGCTCAAACACCCCAAGCCCAAAGTGCTGGGCAGCCAGAGCGCGATGGTTACGGGGCCGGCAGGCGAAGAAATTTACTGCGACGAATACGGCCGCGTCAAAGTGCAGTTCTACTGGGACCGCGAAGGCAAGTTCGACGACAAAACCAGTTGCTGGATGCGTGTGGCGTCGAACTGGGCGAGCATGAGTTTTGGCTCGATCAACCTGCCGCGCATTGGCATGGAAGTGCTGATTACCTTCCTTGAGGGCGACCCGGACCAGCCGCTGATTACCGGCTGCCTGTACCACGGCGTGAACCTGCCGCCGTACAAATTGCCCGAGCTCAAGACCTTAGCCACGGTCAAAAGCAAAGAGTACAAAGGCAGTCGCGCCAACGAACTGCGCATCGACGACACCACCAGCGAAATCAGCATCGCGTTGCGCAGTGACCACGGCGCGAGCGCGGTCAACTTGGGCTATTTGACTCATCCGCGACCTTCGGGGGGGCAGCCGCGTGGCGAAGGCTTTGAACTGCGCACCGACCGCCACGGCGCCGTACGTGCAGCGGCGGGTTTGCTGATTACGACCGAGCCACGTCCCAACGAATCCAAGCACCATAAAGACCTGCCCGAAACCGCCGAACGCTTGGCCACTGCCAGTGATCAACAGGACGGTCTTTCCCTGCAAGCCATGGAAAATCAGGCGCAGGAAGCCGGTGACCAAGATGAGGTGGCCAAGGCGTTGTTTGCTCAGCATCGCGGCATTACCGGCAGCGGTCCGGCCAACGTCAGCGCCAACGAATTCCCTGAATTCACCGAACCGCATCTGGTGTTGGCCAGTCCGGCCGGTATCGCGCTGAGCACGCCCCATTCGACCCACATTGCGACCGGCGAGCACTTGGGGCTGAGCAGCACCGGTCACACCAGTCTTTCAATTGGTAAAAAACTCTTGGCCAGTGCCAGCCAAGGCATGCGTCTGTTTGTGCAAAATCTGGGCTGGCGACTGGTGGCCGCATCGGGCGACATCGACGTGCGGGCGCTGAAAGACAGCATCAACCTGTTGGCCAAACTCAATATCACCGCCAACGCAGACCGCATCACCCTCACCGCTAAAACCGAGCTGGTGATTCAAGGCGGCGGCAGCGCCACGACCTATAACGCAGGCGGCATCACCCACGTCACCACTGGCCCGTACACGGCGCACGCGGCCAACTTTGCTTATACCGGTGCCAAGAGTCTGGCCGGGGTGTTCCCCGAGCCGCTGAAACCGGGCAAAGGCAACCTGGAACTGTTCAACCAGTACGCCAACCGCCAAGGCATCAAGGGCGGTGATTTTGAAGTGATCGACGCACTGGGCAAAAGTATCAAGGGCGCGCTCGACCCCAAAGGTTTCGCCGCCGTGGCAGGTGCTGCACCGGGACCGGCACGGGTCAAGTTTGGACCCGACCCGTCCGACACCTGGAGCGTGGGCAGCTACATCGGCGAACCGCAATGGCCGCGTGAAAAACCTGGCGATGCAGGTTCGGACAGCATCCCCGGCCCGATCCAGAGCATGATCGCCGACCTGTTGCCACGCCAAGGTAAAAGTGCCGAGTTGCTGGAGCAAGGCAAGGGCCTGGCGAAAAGCGGCCTGGACATGGCCAAGACTGGCCTGGCCACGGTGCAAAGCGGTATGAGCGTAATCCAGACCGCCCAAGGCGCGATGCAATCAGCGCAAAACGTCAAAACCGCGCTGCAAGCAGGTGTGGCGGGCATTGCGCAACGGGCCAGCGCCGCGTTGCCGAGCGCCTCAAGTTTGCTAAGTCTGGCCAACAGCAGCGGCGCACTGCCGAGCCTGCCTGCGCTGCCGAGCTTCACCCCTCCCAAGCTTTCCTTCAAGACCCCCGGCCTGCTGGCGGGTGAGATGCTGTCATGACGACTGAAAATGCTGTTGCAGAAAAACGTGGCCCACAAGTGGCCATCGTGCCGATCAGTGCCATCGACATTAAAGACGTGGCCAGCGGCGCGGCGGTGTTCGACGCCTGGTTGCAGGAAGTCAGCGGCGGCATGGTCACGCTGGAACGGATTCAGGGCGTTGCCGGGGCCTTGCCCGTGGTCGGCAACATCATGGCGCTGGTGGATGCGCTGGGCGATGTGGTCACGCTGACCAAGACCGAAAAGCGCGACCTGCTGCTGTGGGCCAGTCTGGCGATCAACCTGATTGGCGTGTTGCCGCTGCCACCGACCATGGCGGCGGCGCGCATGACCCTGCGCCCGACCCTGCACTTGGTGCGTCAGGAGATGCGCTCCACCACCAAGCTGATGCTCAGTGCTTCGGTCGTCGAAATTCTGGTCGGCCACCTCAACGCGTCCATCGTCGGCAGCCTGGATGACTTTGTCACGCAGGCCAAAGCCAAGTTGCCCGACATCCTCGCGGATGCGGGCAAGCTCGGCGAAGACGTACTCAATGAAATCGCCAAGGGGCTGGAGGCCGCGGTCAACGGTACCCTCGATGCCGGTGGCGATCTGGATGCAGCCGGTACGCAAATCAGCGCGGCCGGTGATCAACTGCTGCATGACCCAAAAGCGGCGATCAGCAACATCTTCGGGGGCTTGTTCAGCGCCTACAAAGCCGCTGGCAAAGGCATGGCCAACAGCGCCACGCAGCACCTGCTGCCCGACGACATCAAACAGTCGGTCCTGACCCACACCGCTCAACTGCGGGCCATGGGGCCAGAGCTGCGCACGCAACTGAACAAACTCACCGCTGAAGACGTTGAATACTCGATTGGCTGGCTGCTGCTTATATTGTCCAGCGCGAGTGCTTTGTGGCGTAAACGCAATCCCTCCGGGCAAGGCACGAGCGTAAAGCCCAATGAGACCAACAAGGCTAAGAAAACGGCGGCTGAGGGTGAGGTTGAATCTGTAGAG
Source organism: Pseudomonas sp. TAA207 (assembly GCF_001529285.1). Lineage (NCBI taxonomy): Bacteria > Pseudomonadati > Pseudomonadota > Gammaproteobacteria > Pseudomonadales > Pseudomonadaceae > Pseudomonas > Pseudomonas sp. TAA207. The sequence continues at coordinate 4,150 of NZ_LLWJ01000028.1, forward strand.
AAACAGGCTGTTGCCCAAGGCACTCCTAACTGTAAGAAAAACGTTGTCTGTCCGATCACAGACAACAGTATTAGCTTTGCTGTGGGATCAGAGACATTCAGTCATACCGATTTCAGCTTGCCAGGCCTCTTTCCCATCAACTGGACGCGCACTTACTACTCACGGTTGGCGTCATACGATCATGGAAGCCTGGGCGCCCGCTGGATCAATGAATTCACCACCCGTTTTGACCTGCATGACAAGGGTCTGGTGTTCCACGACGCGGATGGGCGCGACCACAAGTACACCCTGAAGCCCGTCGGCGAAGCGCATTACGACGCCATCGAAAACCTGACGCTGGTCCGCGTCACTGACAACTCCTTACTCCTCTGCCGAGGCTTCGAACGCAGGGAAACCTACGTTCGCCACGGCGATCGCTTCCTGCTGGCCCACATCGAACTGCGCAACGGCGCGGGCGTGATGCTGCATCACGAATACCGCCACGCCGACCAACCGGTGCTGTCTGACCTGATCACCTATCAGGGTGACATCACCAACGTCCACTTGCATCTGGGCACCATGATCGACGACCACGGCCACCTCAAAGGCCTGTGGGAAATCCGCGACGGCGCGCCGGTGCGCCAACTGGCGGCCTACTACTACGACGCCCACGGCGACCTGATCAACGCGCAGGACGAAAACGGCGCCGCGTGGAGCTACGAATACCAGCATCACCTGATCACCCGCTACACCGACCGCACCGCCCGTGGCATGAACCTGCAATGGCAAGGCACCGGGCCCGACGCCAAGGCCGTGCGCGAATGGGCCGACGACGGCAGCTTCGACACCCGCCTGGAATGGGATGAAAACATCCGCCTGACCTACGTCACCGACGCCCACGGCAACGAGACCTGGCACTACTACGACATTCTTGGCTACACCTACCGCATCCGCCACGCCGACGGGCGTTCGGAATGGCTGTTCCGTGACGACGCGAAAAACATCCTGCGCCACGTTCACCCTGACGGCAGCACCGACCGCTACAGCTACGACGAGCGCAGCAATGTGCTCGAACACATCCGCGCCGACCACAGCGTCATGCATTACGCGTACAACGATCAGGACCAGTTGATCAAAATCCGCGACGCCGAAGGCGGCC
>NZ_LLWJ01000029.1:0-5290 GCF_001529285.1 Pseudomonas sp. TAA207
CCGCCTGTTGGCGCAGCCGAACTACGAAGGCGCCTACGATATAGACCAAGACCCGCTGTGGACGCACATGCCCCAAGCGCTACCGATTGACGTATTGGCCTGGTACCAGTGCGACCACTTAGGCACGCCGCAAGAACTCACCGACCCCAACGGCCAACTCGCCTGGAGTGCGCAGTACAACGCCTGGGGTGAGATAAAAGAACAGCGTTCGGAATGGGCGCAGCGTGAAGGCCTGACCAATCCGATCAGATTTCAGGGCCAGTACCACGATCACGAAACGGGGCTGCACTACAACCGCTATCGGTACTATGATCCACGGGTTGGGCGGTTTATCAGTAAAGATCCGATCAGCTATGCGGGTGGGTTGAATCTTTATGCGTATGCGCCTAATCCGGTGGAATGGGTTGATCCAAATGGGTTATGTAGTAAGAAACTTGATCGCGCCTTGGGAGGCTCACCGAATGATGGTATGCAGGCGCATCACCTAATTCCTGAACAAGTGTGGAAGGAACAGCGTGGATTTTTTTCGGATATTGGAATGTTGAACCAACAAGACAATAAAGAAAACGGCCTACTAATGCCTACAACTGCAATAAAAGCTAAAAAAATGAAAAGGGTATTCTATCACTGCGGTTCACATGGGAGAGTTTATACTCCTGTTGTGAGTGGCCTGATTGAGCGTGTAAGAGATAAATATGAAAGTGGTGAAGTTGACGAGGCTCAGGCCCGTATTAAAATAACAGCGATTCAGAATAGACTGAGAATTTCCCTCTCAGCTATGGGCGCAAAGCAGAGACGTGTTAAATAACAATATACTGGAGGTGTTATGGGTTTTTATGTGCTTTCTCAAAGAGAAGAGTCGGGCTGTCAGGCTGGCATGTTGAATGCAGCTTTGTGTGATAAGTTTTACGAAGATATGGATAGCATAGAATATGGAGATTTTCCATGGTATAGCGAAAAAGGGCGAAGTAAAAATCGAACGCCGCTGCCTGAAGGCATGGTTCTTATTTCAAAAGATAAATATTATGACTTTGATATTCGGGGTGTCTCAAGATTTTTTTATATTGTGAGCGATGAGTTTCTTGACTTGTGCTTTAGCTTGAGCGTGGAAGTGATTGATAGCGCTAAAATAAAAGTGCTTTCAATTAAGGGGGAAAGTATTTCTAAGAAAAATTATAATGTAGTTATTTTTAATGAGCTAGATGCAAGGCTCGATACGGATCCAACCTCTACATTCGTCGAGGATGAGGGGCGGCCTATTAGATTCAAAAAGCTTGTCATTCCACACGGGCTAGGTCTGGACCTTTTCAAATATAGTCGAATGCTGTCGGGAAGTGATTCACTGATTTGTTCTGAGCAATTCAAAATAAAGGCTGATAACTTTAAAGGTGTAAATTTCTTTTCTCTGGATGGTTTGATCTGGTCTAGCGTAAAAAGAATTTAATGTTTTAAATGTAGATTGATTTTTATATTTGCTGTGAACGCTATTAAAGCAGTGGCGATTTTTCCTTGTGGAATTCTCGGACCTACTCTGATACCACTCTTGAAAAATAACTAGGCCGCCGGGTTAGATAGTTGTACGATCAATTACCATCCCCAGAGTAGTAGCCCCGCATGAACGTTGTAAATCATACGATTTTCCTGTGGGCGCTGTTACCAGTGCGACCACTTGGGCGCGCCACAAGAACTGACCGACCCCAACGGCCAACTCGCCTGGAGCGCGCAGTACAAAGCGTGGGGTGAAATAAAAGAATAGCGTTCGGAATGGGCGCAGCGTGAGGGCCTGACCAACCCGATCAGATTTCAGGGCCAGTACCACGATCACGAAACGGGGCTGCACTACAACCGCTATCGGTACTATGATCCCCGGGTTGGGCGGTTTATCAGCAAGGACCCGATCAGCTATGCGGGTGGGTTGAATCTTTATGCGTATGCGCCGAATCCTACGGGGTGGGTTGATCCGCTGGGGCTATCCAATACCATTGACTGTGTAGGTAACTCAGTGCCACTCAGTGATTTAGGGGTCCCCGAACGCGCTAAATTTACACCAAAAACAGATATCACAACCCCTTATAAGCGAAGCTCAAAAATTGGACCCACAAAAGGGCAAACCTCAATTGTGCAAGGATTACCATGCGTACGATGTGGTACTAAAGCGCCTAAAATGGTTGCGTATCACAAAGATGCACTTGTAGTAGAGTACTATCGAACAGGTGAAAATGATGTTGCAGCCCAAACATCATTAAGTGCTGTGCAGCCACACAGTCCTATTTGCTCTCGTCAACAGGGTGGGCACGCCTCAACATTTTCCAAAGATATGAAAAGTCAATTAGGAATCAACTAATGACACAGACAACCTTAGATGGTTTTTTTGAGCAGCAAGAACAGGTTTGCAAGAAATATAATCTCCCCATGCAACCTCCGGAAGCAATGGTAGCAGTAGCGTTAGACACGCTCAGTGAAACTCCTATATATGGCACGCGAATCCAGCCTCCTGAAGGCGGAACTATTAGTTGGTTCATTCATTGCGGCCAGCACTCTGCTGACAATGATTTTTACAAGCCCCTTCACACGAGCCACCTAGTTGAAATATTACCTAACGTCATTAAATATCTTTACCTGCCGGAAGGTACTGAGTTCATCATCGACAGAAACGGCTATGAAGACGTTTGGCTGAGTGAAGCAGAAGAATAATGACTCGCTTCATGTTCTTGGCGCCATTAGATTTACAGCTAGACATCAAACTTTTAATGATTATTGACTCCGGGCTTTCTATTCCTAATAAAGCTCTCAGCATTTAAGGGAGTGCCACCACAATGAAAGACATCATCCGCCTAGGCGACTCCACCACCCATGGGGGTGTCGTGCTTGAAGCTTTTTCCCGGACTGACCTCAACGGTAAACCGATTGCCGGTGTTGGTCATAACGTCAGTTGCCCGTTATGCAAAGGGGTTTTTCCCATTGCCGAGGGCAGCGCGACTTACTCCGTTGACGGCATTGCCGTTGCACTCGATGGAATGAAGACGGCTTGTGGCGCGGCGCTAATAGCCAGTGGCTCTAAAGGTGCAGCCAACGTTGAACCGCAACACCGTTCTTTAAAAGCTGAGCCGGTATGGATTGATATTTACTGTTAGCACAACTGCCAACAAAGCCAAATGCGTTGGGACTTGCTCGACCGTCTGGTGCGCTTTGAAGACAACCCCCTCAGCGTCGACTACGCCTACGACCCGCTGGGGCGGCGCATCCATAAATACTCCAACGCCCACCACACACATCGCCCGGAAGCCGGCTCGCACTGGAACCAAAACGAACAGGCGCGTAAACAGCGCGAACTGGGTTGCGGCTTCACCCTGTTCGGTTGGGACGGAGACACCCTGGCCTGGGAAAGCAGCCCGGCCCAGGCCGATGGCACGGCGGGTAAAACAGTCCACTACATCTGCGAACTCGGCACCTTCGTCCCCGTGGCACAGGCCATGCGGCATCAACCGATCCGCCTGTTGGCACAGCCGAACTACGAAGGCGCCTACGATATAGACCAAGACCCGCTGTGGACGCACACGCCCCAAGCGCTACCGATTGACGTATTGGCCTGGTACCAGTACGACCCCTTGGGCACGCCGCAAGAACTGACCGACCCCAACGGCCAACTCGCCTGGAGTGCGCAGTACCAAGCGTGGGGTGAGATAAAAGAACAGCGTTCGGAATGGGCGCAGCGTGAAGGCCTGAAAAACCCGATCAGATTTCAGGGCCAGTACCACGATCACGAAACAGGGCTGCACTACAACCGCTATCGGTACTATGATCCCCGGGTTGGGCGGTTTATCAGCAAGGACCCGATCAGCTATGCGGGTGGGTTGAATCTTTATGCGTATGCGCCGAATCCTACGGGGTGGGTTGATCCGTTAGGGTTGGCAGCTCACAGAGGCAGAATTCAGGAGCAAGGAGCCAAACTTGAAGAGTCAATTGCTTGGAACCAAGATGTGCCATTAACATCAGGTGATGCTAAGAAAAAACTAGATGAACTTAAAGATAAATTGAGTAAGAAAGATCTTGCGGCTAGGGTGGATGCATTCAAGAAAGCTGAAAAATTCATCGATGATTCATGCTCTTGTGGTGGGGTTGATGCACAAATAAGCAAAACCTTTATGGTTAAATATACAAGGCCGGAACGTGTTGATATTGAAGTTATTTCAGGTAAGGCATTTGTGGAGTGAGTAAATTGTTTGAAAATTATTTAAGCGATCCGGGCTGCTATGCACGTTTAGAGTCTCATTTCTTTTGTTTTTTCCAAGATTTGATTGAGCAGATCGGGCTTAATGAGGGACGCTTTAACTTTCCATTTTATAAGACATGCTTCTCAAATGGAGTGCCTTTTTTTGATGGGAATCCAATTTTTTCTGCAAAAGATAATCAGAGTGGAAAAACCTTGAGAGTGGTACTTGATGAACAGTCCGACAGAGTTACATCTTTTTATGATAATCATGAGGGGCGCGAATTTGTTATTGTAGGCAGCATTCTGATGTTGAGTTTTATAAAAAAAGAAATTGTTAACTGGTTAAAAGAAATTTAAGCCTTTTGGTCGTATTGGCGATTACCGAACAAGTTGAACGGTGTCTTGCTGCTCTTGGACGACCACCGGATAATGAGGCTCATATTGATCATATTAAGCCGCAAGCAAAAAATGGCTTGAGCACACCAGAAAATGGCTAGGTACTATGTAGCGTGTGCAACCTTAATAAGAGCGACTCATGGGTACCTTAGGAAAAAAATGGAAAAGCTATTTTTTAAATTATCTGTCATTGATGATTACCCACCCGTCTCAAGCGAAAGCGTGTGGGCAGAAAAAATCTCACCCACTGAGATGTGTATTAAAAACATACCTTTCTATGAGAATGAGGCGAATTTAGATGATTTGGTTCAAGTAGTACCGGGTCAAGATGGAGAGAATATTTTCCAACAAATAATAACTCCAAGCGGCAATAGCACTATTCGAATTGTTTTTTTAGAACCTGTTCACACGGAAATTAACCGGGTATTGGAGACTATCGTTGCGATGGGTTGCAGTTGGGAGGGTGGTAGTGAAAGTTTTTACTCGATCAATGTCCCCGAACAGACGTCTCTTGATGATTTGGTTGAGTTTTTAGTACCAGAATCTGAAAGTGGCCTTTTGGAATGTGAATACGGTCTGATTCGCCAATGAAAGACATCATCCGCCTAGGCGACTCCACCACCCACGGGGGTGTCGTGCTTGAAGCTTTTTCCCGGACTGACCTCAACGGTAAACCGATTG
>NZ_LLWJ01000030.1:0-5738 GCF_001529285.1 Pseudomonas sp. TAA207
GGACCCACGAAGTGTCCGGCACATCCGGTTCGGATGACTGGCGTACTCCGGTCGCAGGCTAAGGCTGCGCGAGCGCGTTAAAGCCCCGGACAGTCAACTGTCCGGGGCTGCTCACCTTCCAGCGTTTTTTACCCGTCACAAATGCCCACTCTTTTGACTAAGGAACAGTTAAATGCGTCAAAGGGATTTGAAGTTCACCTTCAGCGTACTGACCAGTCGGGCGCAATTCGAAGTTGTAGAGTTCACATTGGAGGAGGCTATCAGCGAGCCTTTTCGCCTGACTCTGCAACTGGCCAGTGATAACCCCGCCATAGAGTTTGCCCAGATACTGGATCAGCCCGCATTGCTCACACTGTGGGCTGGCTCCACGGCGGTACGCTACGTTCACGGCCTGGTTTCAAGCTTCACCCAAGGCAAAACCGGCTTTCGCCGCACGCGCTACAGCGTGGTGGTTGAGCCACAGCTTGCGCGGTTGGGTTTGAATAGCGACTGGCGCATCTATCAGCAAAAAAATGTTCCCGAGATCATTAAATCGGTGCTGAGTGAACACGGCATTCTTGAATATGAAACACGCATCAATACTGAGCATTTACCGCGTGAATATTGCGTTCAGGCGGGTGACACCGACCTCTACTTCTTTGATCGCCTTTCGTCCGAAGAGGGGCTGTTCTACTTTTTCAAACACAACGACAGCGCCCACACCCTGATTCAAGGCGACAAATTGTATGTGCAGGAGCGCATTGCGGGCGGGCCGGTGCTTTACACCTCGCAACCGGCGGCTGATGCCACCCAACCTGTGTTGTACGCTTTCAGTTACACCGAAAACGTGCGCACGGTTGAGCACACCGAGCGCGACTACACGTTTAAACGTCCTGCATTCGACTTGCAACAGCATGCGGTAGGCGAAGACATGCAGCGTCAATCCTTGCCCTATGAACGCTACGAATACCCGGGCCGTTACAAAGCCAGCACCGCCGGTAAACCGTTCACCCAGGACCGCCTGCGCGGTTATCGTCGCGATGTTCAAGTGGCCGTGGTGCAAGGCGATGATCCACGCTTGATTCCGGGGTTTTCATTTCAGCTACGCGGCCATCCGCGCGAGGATTTCAACCAGTGGTGGCGCTCAGTGCGCATTACCCACCGTGGGATACAACACGCCAGTCAGGAAGAAGAATCCGCAGATGCTGACATGGGCGTAAGTTATGACTTCACTGCCCAGATCATTCCGGAGTCAGTGGAATGGCGATCATCACCATTGCCCAGACCGCGAGTTGAGGGCCCGCAAATAGCCAGCGTGGTGGGACCTGACGGTGAAGAGATCTACACCGATGAATATGGCCGGGTAAAGGTTCAGTTCCCGTGGGACCGTGAAGGCAAAGACAATGATTTCAGCTCCTGCTGGATTCGCGTAGCGCAGAACTGGGCCGGGGCAGAGTGGGGCCATATGGCGATCCCGCGAATTGGCCAGGAAGTCATCGTTGATTACCTGGATGGCGATTGCGATCAGCCAATCATCACCGGTCGCACTTACCGCGCGACAAACATGCCGCCGTACCCGCTACCGAACCTCAAAACCCTCAGCACCATCAAAAGTAAAGAATACAAAGGTGGGCGGGCCAATGAGCTTCGCATTGACGACACCACTAAAGAGATCAGTGCAGCGTTGATGAGCGACCATGGCAGCACCGCTTTGCACTTGGGCTACTTGACCCATCCACGGCCCGAGGGGGGCGCCCCTCGGGGTGAAGGTTTTGAACTGCGCACAGATGAGAAAGGTGCGCTACGGGCGGCCAGGGGTTTGCTGCTCAGTACGGAGGCGCAACTGGAGGCTGGTGGTGGCCATCTTGACCGTGGCACCGTGGTGCAAGTGCTCGAAGCGGCACTGCAACTGGCCAAGGGCTTGGGAGACTATGCCGTCGATAACCAAGGTATCGACCATGACACCGATCCGCAAAAAACACTCAGCGAAGCAGTGCGAGACTTGGGCCATGGCGCCAACAACGAACCGGACAAGCCCAATGGCGGCAACCCCGCAATAGCGCTTAGTGGTCAAGCCGGTGTGGCAGTCACATCACCTGGCAGCATTACCGTGGCTGCGGGCGAGCACATCGATAGCGTGGCCATGGAAAATCAGCAGCTCACTTCAGGACAAAAGTTTGTGGTTAACGCAGGCACTGATGTGGGGTTATTTGCGCAAAGTGGTGTGATGCGCCACATCACCCATCAGGGCCTGCTACTGTTGCAGGCGCAAAAAAACAATATTCGGCTGGAGGCGGACCAAAGTGTGGAAGTCACCGCAAGCAACCAGCATGTACTGGTATCGGCTAAAGAGCACATCACCCTCATGTGCGGCGGTGCGTACATCACCCTCAAAGGCGGCAATATCGAATTGGGCATGCCGGGTAATTTCACGGTAAAGGCAGCCAAACACAGTCATATCGGTGGCACTAGCCTGGAAGCCGAATTGCCAACGTTCAAAGTAGGGGACACCCAGCGGCGATTCATGCTCAAACAAATTGATGGCGCCACCCCGATGGCCAACGTGCCCTACAAAATCACATTGGGAAATGGCGAGATTATTGAAGGCATCACCGATGCGACAGGCGCCACGGATCTGTTGCAAAAAGATGCGATGAACATTGCCAACGTACGCATGATGCAACCCAAGGCAGAGTCATGAGTCTTACTGACACAACGGACGTGGTTAATCACCAGCAAGGAGCACACCCATGGGCGAAGCCGCTCAGATGAGGACTATCGTTTCAGCCAAAGCCATCACCTTGCCCGGCGGCGGTGATGTGCATTTGATTGCACCGCCGCCCAAGCCCTGCGTGACCATCCTCGTGCATGGGGTTAACGACCTGGCGGGGTGTTATGCACATCTCGAGAACGGTCTGTGTGCCGGTTTGAACGAACGCCTCGATATGCCGCAAACATTACCGGGTGGGGGGAACAACCCTGGATTTTTAACTGCTGCCGCTTATAGCTTGCCTCTCGAAGATGATGGCAAAGCGTCTGACCCTGACGCGGTGTACTACCGACGCAAATTCAGTGCATCAAACGATGGAAGCGCGACACGCAGTGTAGTAGTGCCTTTTTATTGGGGATTTCGCGAAGAAGAGGCAAGCATTAAAAAACACGAGCCGCATGGTGAGTGGCTGGATCGCAATAACAACAGGCTGGATAAAACCGGTACTAAAGAGGGTGGGCAATTCGCAAATGCCACTACCAATCTGCCCGACATGTGGGGTAAAGGTTTCAACGGTATGCTGTTTGGTTTTATTCCCATCGATAAAATCGGCGGTTCAACGACGCACCCTCTATTTTCTGCACCTGGTCGTCGTTACATGATATTGGCCGCCATGCGTTTGGCGATGCTGATCAAGATCATTCGACAGCGTTATCCCAATGACACTATTAACATCGTGGGTCATAGCCAGGGCACATTACTTACATTATTGGCGCATGCATTTTTAAAAGACGAAGGCGTGAAGGCCGCTGACGGAGTGGTCATGCTCAATTCGCCTTATAGTTTGTTTGAGCCGTTTACTGAGTCCTTTCAGACCCGTCAGCAACAAACGACCGCTGCGCGCATTGCTACGTTAAAAGGCATTCTTGATTTCATCGCTACCTCGCCTAATCCCTCGCCAGCTCTAACGAGTGTTGCATTAAAAAATTGCTCGGGGTATGGAGCTATTGGCGGGCCGGGCTGGACCGGGGGAGCAGGGAGTGAGACCAATATTAGAGGCAAAAAAGTAGTTTTCAATGAGCGAGATAATCGGGGTTGTACTTTTTTGTATTTCACCCCTCAGGATCAGACTGTCGGCTTGGGCAATGTGCAAGGTATGGGGTGGCGAGGGATTGGGGACAGTGTCAACAAACAGCCAGCGCGTTCTATTTTGACGCCACGTTTCCACCAGAGGGTATTTACTTTACGTAAACGTGACGGGCAGAAAGAAGACATCGGCTTACATATCCCACCTTATATTTACCCACTGATACTGCCGGGCGAAAAGACATGGGAAGACACTGGGCTCGGGCTTAAAAGCAGAATCCTGGAAAAGGCCAGTTTTGATAAAGGGGAGCGAGTGGTATTAACCGCTGCTCAATTACCCGTGCCGGCAAAGGCCGTTTTCTCAAACGAAGGCAGCATAATGAGTCCAGGAGAAGACTCACCCAGCGGGGTTTATCAAGTAAAAGATAAACTTGATCCGATCGATGCAGCAATCGCGGTGAGTAATAAGGGGTGGAACTCCACTGACACACGTTATGCCCGGCATGAACACCTCGATGAAGCAACAGCATTTAAATATGGGCGTGATGTAAAAAGTGTAGAAAGGTCGCGCAATGAAGATAAAGAAACAGCTCAACAGGCCCATGCATTCACTGTACGGCCCATGACAAGTGGTCAGGTATTGATTACCCGTGGAGAAACACCCTACGAAGCCCGTTTGCGGTATCAAAGTGAAGCATATCAGGAGGCTTTATCTTTTCACTCATCAATTCCCAATAACGCGGAGCACAGCAGGGAAGTCTTGGCGTACGACATTGCTATCGGGGCGGGCGAAAGCGTTGATGACATGCCCTTTTATGAATACTTGTGCCGTGTCGCGGATTGGCGGATTGATTGGAAGCGCAAGGATGAGGGGTTAACGGGCCATGAGGATGCTGAAGCTCGCAAAGCATCTTTCTATGATTTTTATCGTCAGGAAAAAGCTGAAACTCGTGCTTTAATTGATGAAACATTGATATATAAAACAAATGGAGCATTTCCAGTATCTGTACCCGGGAGTATGCCTTCTTTGATAGCGTCACAGTCCTTATCGGGACGTTTGTCGGGAGTGCCAATATGCTTTGGAGATATCATTTGACGCCTCGCTACAAAAAATACTGGTTAGTGCTTGCCTTCTCTGTGCTCGCCCCCCCATGTCAGGCAAGTGATATCTATATAAAAAAATTCGCTTGCTTTGATAGTTCCGCCACTTCAGTTGTGGCTGATAGTTTATTTAAGAAGAATATCTCCATGACTACTGATGTTAGCCACCGCCCCCCAACAAACGCTACCCGCCTAGAAACGTTGGATATATTGGGGCTAGGCGTCAGCGTTGATGTGTTCCGCCAGGGGGGTCTATGGCTAAATATATCTCAGCAAAGTGAAAGACAACATCAGGCTCTGCACGTTGGGAGTGTTCTACCTACTGATCCAAATAAATATCCAGTGAGCGCTGATGACAAGAATACTGCTTACGCTAAGCGAAAAGCTGATGCATTGGAACTTGGCCTTAAAGATTTTTTAGAGAAATGGCCAATTCCCACACTAACGGTTGTTCGCCATTGGTCTCCACACACGCCTAATCCACGTTTCACAGCTCAAGAAACTACAGAAATGTTAGTCAGCATGGCTGATAGCTATCGCACTGACGCTGGCCTGCATTGGCATCGTATTCGAAACTTGCAAAACGGTGTCGTCTGTGACGATACACCCGAAAATCTCATTGAACATTTATTCATATTATTCGAACGCAACCCTGATCTCCCGGCCGTACTTATCTATAGCGTGGAAGGCATCAACATGGCAGGGGCGCTATCCAGTAAAGATGTTTCTTTAACCTCACTAGGTGCGATCGCAGGGCCGCGCCAACCTGACAAATTAACAGACGCCATGGTTGCCCTGGTCGTAGGTCGCCCTGAGCGTGTCGAGTGGCTGCGTTACTACGCGCAATACGCCAAGGTCAACG
>NZ_LLWJ01000031.1:0-6123 GCF_001529285.1 Pseudomonas sp. TAA207
TTTTTTTTTTTTTTTTTTTTTTTACTATTATGGTTAAAACTATACTAAAATTAGGACGCATTACCACTAGTTGATAATACGCGAGTAACACCTAACCTAGAGTACCACTTTAATCGTAATTAAAACTACTCTACTATGGAGCTGAGTCTTTAGAGGCAACTCAACCTTTCCCATATATAAGCTAAAGATGATGGTCTAATCCACTCTGTCTTTAGACTCTTATATATAGGTTTACTCCTCTTAGTAGATTTAAAACGAAGGTCTTGGGGGGTGGTACTTCCCTCAATTCCAATAACCTAAAATAAAATTAAAATTAATGAATATTTAAAATTTAATATTACGCGCTAGCGTAACATCTAACATCCATTTCTTCCCATGTGATAAGATCCTCATAAATACCCAACTTGTCAAAAGCCATTTTAATGGTATTTCTGACATAATTAAAATATTCAGGACCCCACCCAAATGCTAACTCTAACGCTTGTTTAGCATTTTCTATGGTTGCTGTACGACGACCCAATCCTCGAGCATGAGTCCAATTCGTCGTTCCTTCTACCGAGACCTTGTCCAGGTTAGCTAGAAACACAGGTCTAGTTGGATGTTTTAAGAACCCATGTTTTAAGAAAGTAGCAGTCTGTAACGTCCGCCACTTTACAGTATTTCCTGATTTATCCTGATCCGTAAATTCCATCTTATATTGTGAAAAGAATTTTCCTATCGTCACGGCATTAAACTTATCAATCATGTTATCGCTAACATTCATGATAAGATCGTCGCCATAACAGACAAGAACAACATTTTGAGAGAACTCGGACAAAGGCAAGTCAGTAATACCTAACCAAGCCAACCTAATTAACAAACAATTTGAAATTGTATTCAATATGTCCGTTATTGGAGAACCTGATGGAATTCCACAAGGTACTCGGTACACCAAATCGCGATATAGATGACTAGGCGCTAAGATCTCTTGCGCCATGGTCCACATTACTCGCTTCATTTCGTCTTTATTATCTTCTTCGGTGTAATGTAATACCCAGTCGATAATAATTTCGAACGCTGAAGCTGCAACATCGGAATCTAACCCAGGACCAAAATTTTTATAGTCTCCTGTCACAATATGAGTGCCATACTTAGACAACCTTGTTGCCAAATTTGTCCACTCTAAGCTGTTAACATCAATACCAATACCATGCTCAGCATTAAGTCGTGCAGCTCGATAGGATGCCATAAAATCTAAATAATACTGTCGAAACGGTATGGTAAACTGTACCGGACTTATACTAAATATTCTAGTCTTACCAGGTATTCTACATTTTTCAACAGGCAAACAAGTATCTTTCAAACAATCCGTGAATATAGTGTGAGGTTTTATTCCCTTTTTCCTCATTAACTGTGTCGTTGATAATTGGATCTCAAGTTCGGGACGCATTCCACGCAAGAGATAACATCCCGAATCTTGTAGCTCAATATCAAACAACCATCGCTTACCTGATGTTCCAGGTGGCTTTAATGAAGACAAAGGAAAACCAGCACTAGTATTCCAAGATATCGAATCAAACCCATCTAAACCAGGCACACCACATACAGCATCTTGCAAACTTCTAATCTTGCAACCATTTATTGGTTTAACTACTGAAACCAATTTTTCTTTCAAATGATTTGTCGCTAATTCCAGATGTTTCCTATTAAACGGTGAACAAGGCATGCCATGCTTTTCACACCCTAACTTCAAAGGATCATGCGGCGCTATTCTTGGATCACGTGATGACATCGGATTTGGTTCAGTCCTTACATCAAATGTTCCATGGATAAGCGTCTTTTTAATCCCAGTAGAAGGGCTCTGAGCATGAGCTAGCTTTGCATCCACTCTACCAATCGGATATAAATCGGTATCTAAACCAATATCAGATTCATCTAATTCACGCAACGGAAGTTCATACACACGATCATACGGCTCTCTTTCACTCTCGATCGCTTTACCGGTGAACATTTCATGTACAAGTGGTTCAGCGACTCCAAAGCCATGCAATCCTTCAGTACCAGCAACATGGATACCTATAATTGGCCGTTGTAAATTCCGAGACAACAATATCGAACCACAAACACCATCGCCGTGGTATGGATAGGTATATACTCCTTGAAGTATAACCTCATACAAACCATCAGCGTTGATACTTATTGGAGTCTTATTATTATTCTCGAAAGCCAATAGCTGAGTATGGTCGCCAGTTACTAATACTCCATCATTCTGAGCACGTATATGCTCATTATGTGACGCTATAAATTTAATAATGCTCTTACACTCAGGAATACGATTAGGCATAGTTACAAGCACGATATTGCTATCAAATGACTCCTCTCCCGCGAGACCACCATAATACAATCTAGGTAAATTCAACAAATCAATTTCAATACCCGAAATATCACCAGACATTCTAGTCTCTTGATTATGAATATACTTAAAATAGTACTTGGTTCCCTCAGGAAAGGCAGCAGTTGACTCAATATAATGCCTCAACATTAAACATTGCCTATTATGAAGCATAAGACACCTAAAATTAATATCTCGCCACTTACTACCAGGCACTTTTGGGAAAACAACACCAATATAAACCATGTTCTGTAGAATTTTATTCACAGCAGCATCTACTTGTTGTGTTGATCCTTGAGGCTTAGTAGTAACCGGCAATCTATGGATTCTAGGTGCCTTTACTGTTACTGCTTCACTATATTTCAATCCTTGAGGTGATGCCAGTCCTGGTGACCAAAAATCAGAGCTACAATGCCTATTCACATAATGATCAGCTAATTCCTCAGAAGTTGGTTTCGGATTTCTCATTTCATACGCAGTTATACCGATTATACCTAGCAAGCTCAACACATACGCAACTTGCGGCCACCACTTGAAAAGAAAATCACGAATCATTTTCACGGGACGGGTTAAATACTTATCAATAATCGCTTGCAACCACACTTTCACTTTACCAAATTTAGAATCTAATGAAATTTCATCCACACAATTCATAAAGTACTCGGGCATACCCTTCTTGGTACCATTATATATTAAGCGCCAAGTTGGGTTCTCAGACAACCATGCTTTATGAAAAAGATAATTGAAATATTTTGAATGTAACATACACACTTCACCACAAGGAACAGATAAATTAACCAATTTCGATTGAACAGTCACATCTTCTTTCGACAATTTTCGGACGTCAATAAGTGTCTTTTTCTCTTTCTGATGCCAGAACAGTTTCTTGTCATCAACATAGATATCAGTTAACGGAGCATACCAATGTTGACATTTAGCACACTCTGTGGTATCATACTTTTGATGTAACATGCTAATCGTTTTATATAACTTAACGTCATCCGTAGAAAGCCGAGTTGAAGATGAACGTTCATGCACATACGCGCTTAACACACGCAAATTATCAGTCCACACAAGATCAAAGTCAGCAATATGTTCACGACGCTTACTACACCACGTAGCTATATATTTCTTCTGTTTTCCAGTTATATAACCTTCATCCACAAGACGTTCTAGAGCCTGTGATGTGAATTCAGTGTCGCCCATAAGTTCTTCATCTATGGTTGGTCCTTCATCATCGGGATTTCTTGGAGCTTGAGGCTCTGCATATTGACATTCCACTGATGAACGCCGAACTTGTTCATGCGCTTCAATCTCTGCATTCATTCCAGCTGCATACGAACTCATAACCTCATAAGCATGGTCCATCTCAGGTTTAGCAATACCACATTGAACAGTCCAATGTGGTAATTTTTCGGTTATGGAAATGGTTGGTAAGGCTTTCTTAACTGACGCACTAATCTCCGCACCTACGCGATGTAAATCTGACCATAGTGTACGCTCCTTAAATGCCTTCATTTCCTCCACTAAGCGCTGATTAACTTCAACATACTTATTGAGAATATTATCACCTTCCAATGGTTCATCCATACGTAACATTTGCATTTCATCCACACGCATCTTAAACGATTCATTCGCTTTACGACGGTTAGCCATATACACAGGAGTTATCCATTCAAGAAATTCATCATACGTCATCCATTCAGACCATGTGGTCTCGGAATTACATACATCATGTGCATACCTAAATTTAATATGATGAAAATCTTTCAACATCTTAGGACTACATTCAGCAATAGGAATATCATTCTCACAATGCTTACATCCTCGCTTCTTCTCTTCACTCGCTTTACATTCAATCAAAACATTTCTACGCCGATAAATAGCTTCCATAGCAATACGATCAAACCTCGGGAAAGGTTTATTCGTATTGTATATGAATATTTCAGGGTTATATCGCATTTTCTTACCTTCTAAATCAGCTTTAGGAGGAGAAAGCACGATAGGGGAATGGACCTGGAAAAGCATATTTAACTGCTTATCGAGCGTAGTAGATGTTTCAACACTCCACATATCGTCAACGCACAAAACAGGCTGAAAATCACATTGATCCCAATAATCAGATAATGGATTAACAACACATTTTATGCCTGTTGTCACAGGAGTACGACTCGCACGTAAGAGCTCGCTGCATAAAGAATCGGTCAAATATGATTTTCCAATTCCAGATGCACCACACATGCATATCGTAAAACATTCACGCCTTATATATGGATTCGATCCCATTTCCATAAGATCGGTCTTCAATTTTGAAATTTGATCATACACGCGTGTAAACACACTCAAATTTCGTGATTGATTCATTTCAGCAGTTAAATCATGTAGCAAAATTTGTCCATATGAATGTGCCGCAAACACTCTCTCGATATACTCTTGATCATGCGCTCGACGCATTCTAAATTTGGGATCATCCAAATACAGACATTCCTTCACCCATGCTTTCAAAATCTCAGGCTCATCATTCACAGCTTTCAACAAACGCGCTGCAGGATTACTCTGACAAAATACATAACCCCACATTTTCTTTAACACTTCAAATGTATTCTTGAAAAATACAAATACCTGGTTACTACCTCTACAATTATTACTAAAATCTACAGTAGCTAATTTTACCCAATCTTTAAATTGTTTCGGTTTTTGAGCAGCCACATTAAGCATATTACACACACCATTATAAATAATGGATACCCAAGCACTTGCCTCCTCCGCTTCAGCATTGGGAGCTTCTGGAACGGCAGATATAACAGTACTTGAACTGGCGGATTCCTGGGGTTGCGTCGCCAAGTGATATTTCTCAAGTAACCGCTTGACTACAGTAATAACTGAATGCATCATTTCGCGTCCAATTAATCCTAAAGTCACAAAAATCGAAACAATCGCCCAAGCAACTGTCTTCAAACTAGTACCTATAATAGCATGCACTAACTGAGACACCAATGAGAAAACATTTGCTTGAACCTCCGGTTGTTGAAGATCCGGTATGGCTTGGCTAAGTTCTCCAATAACATCTTGGACAACCATACCCATATCTTCACGCATCTTTGCTGCCTGAGCTTCTCTAACTTCGTCGGCTGTTTGATGGAAGAAGTTTTTAATCTTCGCAATAGGGCCCTCAGGCACGGCCCTTACTACTGGTGCAGGAAGCTGATCTAGGATCATCATCGGTTGATATCCAACCCACTGAGAAAATTGCATACCATCTCCAATACTATAATAAATAGTAACAGGTTTATTGACAATAGATGCAATATCATCACTTGTAGCTTGAAAACCAACCGATATTTCTCCTAAAGATACTGCATAACTAGATGCAGCGCTAGACGCATTAAACGCCTGTAAATAATTATAACAAGTAGCATTATAAAATGGAACTTCCAGTTCTATAACATTATTTACACGCGTGATTTGAATGTGACTAGCATAACCATGATTATACACCCCTTGACCAGTAGACACAGCATCACAATTTACAATCTTAGCCGCGGACCATCCTTCCAGTCTACGATCCGGTCGATGTTGTACCCAAATGTTGCTATTAACATTACTTGGAAAAACAATCTTATAACGCAAATCTCCCCTATAAAATCTATATCCAGATGCAATTAATGGTATAATACCATCACGACACCTATTAAAGATTTCATGTGGAGAGCCAGCTGAACCAATGTCTAACGCTAACCCTTGTGGTACCT
>NZ_LLWJ01000032.1:0-8887 GCF_001529285.1 Pseudomonas sp. TAA207
CTTTAAGCGCTTGGTCTGTTTGAATGAATACCATTTCGCCTTGAAGTAAGGTAGCACCTTTTTTCACTCCATGGTCTGGCACGTCATCAGCTGGATAGCTGTTAGTCTCCGCTTGGTCTTCCATTGCGCCAACTGATACTAAACCAGTTACAATTTTATGGTTAGTGAACTCTGGTTTTCCGTTACTTCCCTTGGCCATATCAGCTACGATTAGAGCTTCATTACCAAAGAAAATCTCACGTGAATTATAATCTAATTTCATTTTTTATTTTCCTTTTTATTTTTTTATGCAGTACGTTTCCAATAATATATTGTTGTTGAACCGATTACTGCTGAACCGATATTTTCCCATTTGCCTGTGGAATATCCTGATGATGAACTTGAAGTATTTGAGACTACCGAGCCAACTGGGTGAGCTTGAGCATAGTCAATTGTATTTATAACTCTGATTGTTCAGCTTTTGTTGAAATTGCAACACCTTGTTTATTAACAATATGATGTAAACTTTCTAAATCCGTTTGATTAGCTTTAGGAGAATAATCTCCATTACTCATCAGAGAAATATTACTTGTTAAAACCTTTACTGAATTTATTAGTTCAACTACTTCTGATTCACTGGCGTTACTTGCGATTTCATCTAATAGCGATTTTATAGTAACTAAATTTTCAGGACTAATACCAAATGCTTCTACTTCTTTTTTAAGCTCTGTCATTGCACTTTGTAAGCTCGTCATATCAGCTAAATTTGCTTTAAGCTCAATATTGCTCTTGTTTGAATCAGTTTGAGCATGTAAATCATTCAACTCACTGCGCAACACTTGTGGCATATTTTCCAATAATAATTTTTTAAAATTATCAATCTTATTATTTACTTCTTGAGCTAAATCAGAAACTGTAGAATTATCTGATATAAATGTAAGACTTTTACTGACGATAACTTGCTCTAAACTTTCGTTGAGAAGAATTAAATTTGCCTCGATAACTCCAGTTGTTGTCATTTCAGTAGGAATCACCAAAATAAATTCTCCCTTAGCTAAGTCCTTAGGAGGGATCATAACAAAACCAGAATTACTACTATTAGTATATTGATATGTAAGTTTTAACGAATGACCAGTTAAGTCAATTTCAACTCCATTATCAACTATTTTAATTAACAAAGTTCTTGCATTGACATCGCCTTGCATTATTTGTATTGGTTGAGGGAAATCTTTATTAACTGTATCCCATATAATCGTTCTATTTCTAAAATTATCTAAACTCATTAAAAAATACCATTATTGTTAATTTCAATCAAATGTAATTAAGCTACTTTCTACTTTTATAATTTCATTGAATTAGCATAATTAGCGCCTTTTTTCAATGTTGTTTTGACGTCTTGCATACCTTTTTTTTCAACCAAGAAGTACATACCATGATAGCCGCTAGTGTAACTAGCCCTAGTACCTGCATTAACTACTACTTTATCGCCTTTTTTAACTTGCTTTAAGTTACTTGACAATTGCCCAGTATTTTGATATCTGGCATAAGTATAGGTATGACCGTGGCTTCTGATTAATCTAGTTCTTCTACTTGCAGTATTTGCTTTTGCCTTAAACTCTGCTTCAAACCAATCGCCCATGCGTTCTGTTACTTTAGTTTGCATTTCTTTAGCTATGCTTGCTGTATTAAGTAAATTCATTGCCATGCTTGACCACCTGCACCACAAGGCAAATAAACAGTACCAGTATAATTGTACAAATGGCTATTCTCTGACCAGTTCGTCATATTCCAACCGTTTTGTAAAACATTTCCGACTAGTCCTACAAGTTCATCGTCAACATCTTTAACAGATAAAACAACTTGATAATAGTAACCCATGACAAAGCTCGTATTATCCATTTTAAGCACCTTTGAGTCACTAAGTGATAAATATACCGTCTTGTCTTCTATCGTGTCCTTAACGCCTAAAATAACGTCATTTAGAGGCATTGTAAGTAAATTGTTGTACCAATCTATATAAGAATCAAATTCCATTACTTACGACCCCCTCTAAAATCATCTTGTTATTCTTAGGGTTTCTTTCCCATGTTGTACGCTTGAAAGTTTCGCCTTTTTCGTCTAAGAAATAGTTGAAAATCAAGTCTTCCATTTCTCCGATTCCGTTAAGCTCGTATCTTACGTTTTTACCTAGCCCAATCATAGAAAACTCATCAAGTCTTGTCTGACTAATTCTCTGTTTAACTGCTGGTAAAACGATAGGCTTTATAACATTAGCTTCTGCACCGTTCTTCTTCTTAACAGTCGTTTCTACCTGTAATGTAACTTGTGAGAATATCATTAAATACCTCCATAATACATTAACTCTTGCAAAGAAGCCAAACGTTTCATTTCAGCATTTCGCCATTGTTCTGCTGGTTCATCAACAATATTAAGCCGACAATAACAAGAGATAAAGTCTTTCACTAATACGCTTGTTTCGTCAGCTTTAATACCATTTTTTTCTAGCAATTTAATAGCTATTGAACGGAATAAGATAAGTTTACTATCATAAGCTGTTACTAAAATCGGAATACCACAATAGACCTTAATATAATCTATCATTTACTTCCTCCATTTTATTCTTATGCTACTGTAATTACTGCACCAGCGTTAAGAGTTTCAACGTGTCCGCTTGTTAGTGTTTCAACCAAAATCATGTTGCTATTAGTTTTCCATTCAAAGGCATCAACTTTAGTAAGGTCTTGCATATCAATGTGATATTTTTGGTCTACCAATACAGTAGGTTTGAGTGCTTTTGAACCTGTGTAGACAATGATTTCATCAACTCCAACTTCTGAAGCAATTTCAGCGTCATCATTTTTAATACGAACATGAGCATTTGCAGTCGCTTGGCGTAACTCATCTAACAAGGCTCTGCGGTCTTCCGCTTTAACAATCAAATAACGACGTCCAGCAGTAGGGCGAACAAAGTCAACCGCTTCTTCAATAGCGTCAGCAAATGGAGTTTTGCCAGCTGATTTGGCTTTTGTAGTAATTTTTTTGATTTTTTTAGCGTCTGCTTCTTTGTCAATTGATTTAAAACCATTTGTTCCGTCGCCCTCAACAAGTGCAAGGTCAACAATTTTGTTTACAATAGCTTGTGTAAGTTCTGCTACAATCAAGTTGTAAAGTTCAGAATAAGACATTTGAAGTCGTTTAACACGTTCAGCAAGTGATTGCAATTTATAAACCATTACAGGTTCAAGAGTGTCAATAGTGAGTGTAGCTGCCTGCTCTGTTTTTTGTTGTCCGTCTTTGTGAACTTGTGCTTCATTTGATGAATCAAAAGAGCGTGATACGAGCAAAGCACCAACATTTGTAACGTGGAAAACTTTGAATACTGGGTTAGTATTTAACAAGGCTGTGTTGATTGACTCAACCAATTTGCGTGGAAGTTGGAAAGTTGTATCTGTGATAGTTACACCATTTTCAGCAAGTTTTGCATTCCAAGCGTTTTTAATTTCTGATTTTCCAGAGTTCTTTTTCAATACATCAAAAAATTCTGTTACAGCGTTTTGTGATTCAATAAAGTTTTTCATTTTAGCTTTTCCTTTTGGTTTTTCTTCCTGTGCGTTAAGTTCGTTCTCGATTTTGATAATTTCAATTGAATTTTCTGAAAGTGTTTTTTCTAATTCTTGTACTTTTGGCAAGTCTTCAATTGCGTTTTTTACTTCAAAGCCACTAATTTGAGATTTTAAAGATACGTTATTTTCTTTAAGTTCTGCCAAGCGGTTCTGTTTTTCGATTAAATCAGGTTTATTCATATTTCTTTTTGATATCCTCAATTTCTTTCAAAGCGTTACGGCTTTCAATAATTTTGTTGCGTTCTTCTGTGAGTTCTTCGCCTAAGGCATTTTGAATAAATTTTGCGTTAGGGTCTGCTGGTACTGAAACAAGAGAAATCTCTTTAAACTGTGCTTTATTTACAACTAGAGCATCATTTTCATTAAACTCATAATCTGTAATGTAATAGGCAATTGATAGTGAGTCAAAAGCACCATTTTCAACAGCCTTATTAATGTTCGGTGCATTGTCATAAAGCGTAAAGTCAGTCAGGTATTTATTAGAAGCTAAGTCATAATAAACTTTCGCGTCCCCAATGACTTCACTAGATCCAGCTCCGTGTTCATATAGCAATGGATATCGTTCTCTAGTAAACTCAATGCAGTTAGGTGTCAAGACAATGCCGTTAAGATTCTCTACACCAACTTCTGAACCAACGCCTTGGAACGACTTAGAACCGTCCTCGTTTTCAGTTACTTTAATTTCAGCACTATTGGTTATTAGTTTCATCTGTGCTTGTTACGTCCTTTCTACTGCCTTGTAGGTCACTTAGATTTTTAACAGCAACTGCATTAAGGTTAGCTATGTAAATATCTCCACCCTCAATTGGTTGCTCGCCCATTTTAACAAGAAGTTGATTCTGTGTAAAAATAGGACCGTTAATATTTTCATGATACAAGTCAATTAATTCTTTCAAAGTTGCAAACTTGAATAGCTGGTTATCTACGATTATGCGTTCATAATATAAATTATCCTTAACTACTCGTCTGCGGTTTGTTGAAATCAGTTTATAAGTCAGTTCCTTTTCAAGTTGAATCAGTAAAGGAATGATAGTAGAGTTATAAAAATAAATTTGTTGTTCTTGCGTAGCAGTACCAAGCAAAATATTTTCATTCATAAAGTAACCTGTCAAAAGTTCCGATTTAATAAGGTCAATTTCATCTTTGTTTAAAACAGAATAATCTTTTTTAAGTTCTACAATTTCTGTCTTGTTATCAACTGGAGTCAAACCGTTGTAACTAGAACCTTCTTGCATATTCTTTATTGTTGCTAGTGCTTTTTCTCGATACTCCTGTGTATTATCAATATCAAGAAAGGCATTAATTTTCAACAAGCCACGCAATTTACCTTGTTCCAGCTTAGTTTGAATACTAGCTAGAGCATTATCTAAAATACTTGTGTCTTCATTGATATAAAAAGGACTGATAAGCCTTACTAATTCTTCAGGTTTATATTCTTTTTTATCATTAGCAAACAGTAAGTCTAATAGATCGCCCGTTTCACTGTCAAATATAGGGTACAAGTCAACATAGCGCGTGCATAGTAACTTTTTAATTACTTTCTGCCAAAACTCCATGCTATTGTGTTCGCCCTTAGAACTCCAGTTTAGAACCTCGTCTAAGTCAGAACCTGCCATACTAATCAAAGTATCAGATCCAACATCAGATTTTTTATATTTTACATGATTAAATTCTACTTTTGTTATTTCATTAGCAATTTTATTGTGAATATTAGTTACAAAAGCACTTGTATATTCTACCGCTTCATTTTGCCAAGCTGTAACTCTTTGAGTATCATTGTTTAGTTTTCCACGTGAAAATGATACTACTTTTCCGAATAAGTTCAATTTTTCCCCTTTCTACCATAAACTTACGCCTTTCCCTCGTTTATACTCGCCTGTTTTCTTGTTATGGCAAGACTTACAAAGGAGTTGTAGGTTATCAGGGTTCAGCGCTATTTTCCAATCATCAAGGTTTTCCCAAGTTAGTTCTATAATATGGTCTACTTCGTATTTTTTAGCACCGAATGCACCACATCTTACGCAAGTCATCTTATCACGTTGCCTTACATAATCACGGACTGCCAACCATTCTTTTTTATTGTACCAGCCACTTTCTCGAACTGTGTCAACGTTATACTTCATCTGACACCGCCATTTCTAATGCCATTGTCAAAGCCACAGTAGGGTCAATTTTATCTTTTTCAAGTTTTTTAGTATACATATAATCCCCACTTTGTCCGATTTTAACAGCAGTATTATTTAAAGCCCATTGCATAACTTTTTGATTATGGATAAGTTTATTTTCAACTAACTTAGATTTTAATAGCTTAATATAGTCGTTCATTGAGAAACCTTGTCGAATAGCTCGTTGGTTATCTCCGTCTTTGTCAAAGAAATAACGCTCGATCAACCCTTTTAAAATCTCATATCGTGCTGGGTCATAACCGATTTTTCTAAGTCTGCACCCTGTCTTGGTTCTAAAGTCGTTGATATATGGTATTAAGTCATTTACATTAATGTATTCCGTATCAAGTAAGATTAATTCGCCTCTGTCAACAAATTCAGTCCATAGTTCTTGCTGTTCTGTATCTAGTTGCTCATATTGCGACCGTACAGAGAAAGTAAGTGTATGACTGTAAGTTTTACCCTCTAACTCACAAACGAACGACACAGCGGTTAAATCGCCAATTAAGGATAGGTCAATTCCGACATAAGTTCTATTTTTATTAAATACAGATAAATTAAAGTCTGTTAGTTTAGTGTCTTGCGGAGTGAAGTAGTAAGCTGTATCCTGCATAGGCAAGCCCATATTAAACGCTAAGAACTTATTCTGTAACGCTGGATCTCCTTGTGCAAGTTCGTACTCC
Source organism: Pseudomonas sp. TAA207 (assembly GCF_001529285.1). NCBI lineage: Bacteria > Pseudomonadati > Pseudomonadota > Gammaproteobacteria > Pseudomonadales > Pseudomonadaceae > Pseudomonas > Pseudomonas sp. TAA207. The sequence goes on from NZ_LLWJ01000032.1 coordinate 6,451, forward strand.
TCAATAACTCCCGACCACTTAGGAACATGACCAATAAGAGGTAATGCCATAGTCCAATTCTTTTTATCTTTGACCTGCTCATGATTTTCTAGCATGTAAAGCAAGCCGAACGACCTATCATTGTAAAATTCTTCTTCTGATTTGAAGCGTTCAACAAGTTTATCATATAAACCGTCTCGTTTAAGTCCACCAGAAGTAATGTAAATACTTTGCCAGTTATCTTGTTTTTGACGTGAACCTTTATTGACTGATTCTGTTATATCTTCGCCATAGGTATGAACTTCATCAAATATATTAAGTGAACTGTTACCACCTTGCGCCCTCAAAGTGTCATTTGTTTGCTTTTTGAAAGTGGTTTTAAAGGAAGTAAACTCTAGCCCTTGTTTTGTACTCTTGAAAATCTTGTTTTCATTGTACACTCTTAATGTATCACTTGCTTCCGTTTGATTCCTAACTTGGTCAAATACGTGTCTAGCCTGTGTATTATCGTATGCAATAACTAAGCTCTCTCCGCCATATTGTCCGCCTAAAATCATCCAGTTAAGCACGCGCGTAGCCATTAAACTTGACTTACCAGATCCACGCCCTAAATTAAGGAAAATTTCATTAACTAGGTTGACCTGAACGCCTTTTTCATCAACCATATCATAGCCTAACATTAACTCATACCACCAAATTTGTGGCGGTAGTAGCTCGATTTTCGTCAGGTTACCAGTAGTCAAATAGAAGTTGTCTTGTATCCATTCAATAGCTTGTGTAACACGGTCATAGCGATAAATATACTTGTTGTGAATACGTATTTGCTTCTGAATAGTCTTACGAATGTACTTATTAATAATAATGCCGTTTTCTTTGTTGTATTCCAACATTTTATTTAAATAATACATTCATTCCCTTTCTATTCGTTTTCAGATATTCTTTTTAAAGACATGTTATAATATTCTTCGTTTAATTCAAATCCGATAAAATTTCGTTCAGTATTTAAGCATGCGATGGCTGTTGTTCCTGAACCCATGCAGTTATCTAATACCGTATCGCCTTTATTTGTGTATGTTTTAATAAGGTATTCAAATAGTGCTACCGGTTTTTGCGTTGGGTGGAGTTGTTTTGACTCGTTATTAAAATTCAAAATACTGTTAGGGTATCCAGAATGTTTAGCAATATATGGTTTGTCTCTGCTTGGTCTGCTCCCTACCACCGTATCGTTGTTTTGTTTAACTGAATTTTTAACTTTATTTATCACTTTCAACCCTTGCGGAAAGTAGTTCATTCTTCTTTTGCTACCATTTGCAATCGTTCCTTTAGAAAATACTAACACACTCTCGTGTTTCTTTAGTGGTGCATTCTTAGCATTTAAAAAACCTACTGTCCTATTCTTTTCCCATATCCACTCATACTTAAATAAATCTGGGTTACTCATAATCAAAGCGCTTGTGAACGGCTGACTAGCTGTTAGAACTATCGCTCCGTTATCCTTAATAACTCTCTCATACTGCTCCCATAATGGTTTGAAAGGAATGATTGTATCCCACTTACACGCTGTTGTTCCGTATGGCAAATCACACAAAATCATATCAATACTACCGTCAGGAATTTTTTTCATTCCTTCTAAACATTCTTCGTTGTAAATTTTATTTAATTCAATCATTCAAACCCTTTCGGTACTTCAATTTTTGGAGTTTCGTACTTACTTAGTTTATAGTCATCAAGTTCTTCGATTTTAGCTTTAAGGTCATGAGCGCTTGATTCTTCTTGTTGTAATCTCCGCCATTCAGTAGGGTTATAAAGTTCAGGGTTTCCAGCCTTAGCAACCATCATCGCTACCAAGCTATCTTTATCCAGCTCTTTTTCTTTAACCTTTACTTTTTCAACGTTTCCGTCAGCGTCATAGATTGTTTCTGTTTCCTTTAGCGTTCTGACTGTCAGTTTGCTCGCTAAGGCACTTTCGGCTAGTTCTAATAGATTTCCCCTAGCAATGCTTTTAGCTTCGTCATACGCCTTTATATTGTCATCTCGCCACTTTCTAAAAGTTTTAGCCGAACAATGCAAACTGGTGTAGATTTCTCTGTCATTACAGCCTGATTCAATTTTATCAATGATTTGACTAAAAAGCGGTTCTTCATACATCTTGGGTAAAATTGTGGGTCTGCCACCGTTTTGTGTTTGCATATTGTCCTTTCTTTTAAATGTGGTTATATCGTTTAAAGCCTATATTCTCGTTTCTAAGAACAGCAATAACTTTTGCTTATAAGTTTACCAACTTGGGTAACTCTGCTCTCACAAGCCAAAATATGAGCATATAGCCCTATAATTAAGATTTAGCAAGATTTAGCAAGATTTAGCAAGATTTAGCAAGATTTAGCAAGATTTAGCAAGCTAAAACTTTTCTTTTTGATTTTTTGGGGGATTCGCAGCCGGGAGATCGGAAGAGCACACG
>NZ_LLWJ01000033.1:0-10984 GCF_001529285.1 Pseudomonas sp. TAA207
GTGCAAGGAAAAATATTCAGTGGCGCCAGCAACTGCCGGGCAATGTGCCCTGGCTACACCTTTGAACTAACCCAGCACCATGAGCATGACCGCGACACGATAGAAGACCGGCAGTTTCAGTTGCTTACCGTGAACCATCACGGCAGCAACAATTACCTGACCGGCAGTGAGGCCGGCTATGAGAATAACTTCACCTGCATCCGCAAGAAGATCCCTTTCCGTGCGCAACCAATGACCCCTCGCCCCACCGTCCACGGCCCGCAAACGGCCATCGTGGTCGGCCCGCCCGGTGAGGAGATCTTCACGGATGACCTGGGCAGGGTGAAGGTCCATTTCCACTGGGACCGTGAGTCACGCGGCGCCAACAGTCAGCGCAAGAAAGAAGAGAGTTCCTGCTGGGTTCGCGTCTCGCAAACCTCAGCCAGCGGTGGCTTCGGCAGCATCCACATCCCCAGGGTTGGCGATGAAGTGGTGGTGTCGTTCCTGGACGGCCAACCCGACCGCCCACTGATCACCGGCAGCGTTTACAACAGCAAGAACACACCGCCCTGGAGCTTGCCGGCCAACAAGACACAGAGCGGCTTTCTCACTCGATCGACCAAGGGCTCCGGGGCCAATGCCAACTCGCTGTTGTTTGAAGATAAGCAGGGCAGTGAGCGCATTTCGGTGCACGCCGAGCGAAATATGGACACCGAGGTTGAATATGACGAAAGCCTCAGCGTAGGCAACAACCGTGTCACAAACGTAGGCGGCAGCCACACCGAAACGGTTAAGAAAGATGCTGCGATTACAGTGTTGGAAGGTGACTTTACCCTTACTACAACCCAGCAAGGCATTCACCTGTATGGCAAGACAACGGTGATCTTGCAGGTGGGGAACAGCTGCATTGTCATGACCCCTGAAAGCATTGCGCTCAAGGCAGATGCAATTCTCATTGACGGTAGCCAAGGCACCACAGTGCAAGGCAAAACCGTTCACATCAATCAGGATTCCTAAGGCGCCATGATGAGACAACGCAACCTGTACGACCGGCTCAGCGAGAGGCGTTTGGCCGAACACAATGTTCCGACGGTTGAGGCAGATGAGCCTCCTGCGCCCGAGATCGCTGCATCAGCGCAAGACATAACAAGCGAGCTGCAGCCCGAGCACTGCCACCTCATTCTGGCGGGGTTGCAACTGACGTTTCCGGAGCATCTCGCCCCTACTCGCGCTGAAATCACACTGTACAAACAAGGTCACCCAGTCTCGATCAACCTGCAACGGCTCCCAGTTCCGGACAACCATACCCTGGAGCGCGCCATGGACACCGAATGTGCAGAGCTTCAACACCACTGTAAACAACTCCACATCTTGAGACGCAGCGAACGCACATTGGCAGGCGCCCGCGCCTTGGTGCTCGACTACCGCTTCACACGCGAGAACGAAGAAAAGCACGGTCGCAGTGTCGGCGCCTTGCTCCCCGTAAACGGGCACACCCACCGGCAGTGGTTCTGTATCAGCTGCGTATTCGGATGCCGCCATGAGGCGCTGTCCGATTGGCTTCCCGAATTCGATGCCTTACTCGACACATTGGCCAGTGCTTAACCCCTCCCCATCTTGATTTGCGCAGGATTGTTTTGTCATGGACTACCCACTACCGGAAGGTCGTATCACCCTGCCTCAGGGCTTTGAAGATCGCAGCCTCAACATGTTTATCCTGGGGAGCAGCATCCCTGCTCCACTGAGCATCACCCTCTCACGCGACAACACGCTGCCCGGCGAAGAACTGAGTACCTACTTCGAACGGCAGATCAAACTGATCCGCGCCAAGTACAAGGGTTACACGGTGCTGGGCCGCTCGGCGGCAGTACTGTCCCAAGCCCATCCGCTCCCTGGCTTACAGGTTGACGCCTATTACTTCAATGACCGTCAGGCCTTCTTCCAGCGCCAGGCTGCTTTCGAAGTGCAGCCAGGGCGAGTACTGGTGTTTTCCACAACACGCCCAGGCGAGTTCAGCGCACAACAAAACACGGATTGGCTCACGCTGTTGAACAGCTTTGTACCCAAACCCGGGCTTACTACCACCACTTCCGCGCAGGAGTAGCCCGGCATGTTTGAGGCTGCTCGTTGGGACGATGAGATTGTTCACACCAGTGCATTGACCGGTTTTTTGATTGGGGCCGCTATCGGGTTGGCGATGGTAGCGTTCGCCGCTATCGCCATCGGTACGGGTGGCCTGGGTGCCTGTTTGCTGATAGGCCTGCTTGGCGCGCTCGGCCCCATGATGCCTTCCCTAGGGGAGTCGATTGGTAAACACTTCAGCTCGGTGGCAGGGCACATCACTACGACCTCCCGCAACGTATTTATCAATGGCAAGCGTGCAGCCATCGCCAAATACAGCGAACTGACATGCGACCAGCATACCGATCCGTTGGTTGCCGAAGGATCCTCCAACGTATTCATCAACAGCTTCCCCGCTGCGCGCAAGGGTGACAAAACCACCTGCGGAGCGACCATCGACGGCGGCTCGCCTAATGTATTCATTGGCGGCGGACGCGAACAATACCTGCCGGTGAACGATGAAGTGCCTGGTTGGCTGCGGGTTGTAGTGGACGTGTTGATGGTACTGGCGTCGCTGGGGCGGGCAAAGATTCCAGCCATGTCGCCGCGAAGCCTGCTGGCCGCCATGAAAGCAGCAAAACCATGCATCAAACGCTACGTGGCTGGATACATCGCCGGGAGCGTGTTGGAGAACTATGTGCTCAGCCCTGCATTGGATCGAGCAGTGGGGGCCATCTTCGGCAATCCCGTCGACGCCACCAACGGTCGCAAGATCTTGCCCGAAGAACATGAGACCGACTTCATTCTGCCGGGGCTGATGCCCATCCACTGGTCACGCTTTTATGCCAGCGACTTGAACGTGGATAGCGTACTGGGACGCGGCTGGGTGCTGCCATGGGAGCAGTCCCTGCACCAGAACGGCGAATTCATCTACCTCAGCGATAACCAAGGCCGCAGCGTCCCCTTTGTCGTGCTGGAGCCAGGCGAACGCATCTTTTCCCCCCATGAACGGTTGACCCTGGTGCGCAGCCAGGGCGGCCACTACCTGCTGCAAACCCTGGACAACACCTTCTTCTACTTCGGTGAAATCACCGAAGACGGCAGCCCTGCCCCGCTGCTACGCATCGAGAACGCACTGGGCCACTACATCGCGCTGACCTACAACGAGATCGGCCAACTCACCGACATAACCGCCAGCGGCGGTTGGCGCATGCACTTGCACTATGAGCACCCGATGGGACGCCTGACCGAGGTCAGGCGCGTCGTCGACAACCTGCCTGTGGAAACCCTCGTGCGTTATGGCTACGACGCCAACGGGCAGCTCAACCAGGTTATCAACCGCAACGGCGACATGGTTCGCCAGTTCGTCTACGAAGACGGCCTGATGGTCGTTCACCGCAACGCGCTGGGTTTGGCTTGCCAGTACCGCTGGCAACACCTCGGCGGCCAGCCGCGTGTGGTCGAGCATTGGACCAGCGATGGCGAGCACTATCACTTCACTTATGACCTGGAGGCCCGCACTACGCGCATCACCGATGTTTTGCAGCGCCAAGCTCAGGTCACCTATAACCATGACAGCCGGGTTACTGCCAGCCGGGACTTCGGCGGCGAACGCTACACGATCGATCTGGATGACTGCGGCAACTTGGTCGGCCTGACGCTGCCGGGCGAACAGTGCGTGGCCTTTCAGTACGATGAATACTCGCGGCTGATCGCCGAAACCGATTCCCTCGACCGCACCACCGAGTACCGTTATCACTTCAACACCCCATTGGTCACGCGGGTCCGCGCACCAGACGGCGGTACCTGGCAAGCAGACTACGACCGTGCCGGCAACTTGATCTGCGAAACCGATGCCGTGGGCCAGGTCACGCGGTACGCCAATGGCGACGATGGCCTGCCCCACACCATTACCGACCCACTGCACAAAACCAAGGCCCTGAGCTGGAACGCCTTTGCCCAGCTCACCCGCTATGAGGATTGCTCCGGCAAGGTCACCACCTATGACTACGACGACCGCCAACATATGATCGCCGTCACCGATGCCCTGCACCAAACCACCCGGTTTCAGTGCACCGCCCAAGGCGAAGTGTTGCGTATCGAACACCCCGATGGCAGCGTAGAACGCTTCGAGTACAACCCGTTGGGCCAGGTGATGGCGCACACTGACGGGGCTGGCCATATCACCCGTTTGCACCGAAACGCCCGCGGCCTCCCTACCCAACGCCGTAACGCCGAAGGCCAGCGCACGCAGTATGAATACGACAAGGCCCAGCGTTTGGTGGCTTTGATCAACGAAAACAACGCCACCTACCGGTTTGACTACGACAGCGCCGACCGACTGGTCAGCGAGCTGCGCGTCGACCAGTTGCAGCGCCAGTTCACCTACAACGCCAGCGGCCATCTGCTCTGCGTCGACGAAACCGGCCACGGCATCAGCGGCGAGCGCCCGCAGCGCCGCACCGACTTCGAACGCGACACGGCCGGCCGCCTGCTCAGCAAGATCACCGCCGAGTCGCGTCACGACTACCACTACGATGACGCCGATCGCCTGCTGAGCATCGCACGTCAGCCCAGCCAGCAGGGCAAACGCCTAGGTGTGCAGCCTGAAATCCTGCGCTTCAGCTACGATCGGCTGGGCCGCCTGATCGAAGAAGCCGGGCCGCAAGGCACCCTGGGTTACCACTATGACCCGTTAGACAACCTCAGCACCCTGACCCTGCCGGATGGCCGCGCCCTCAACCACCTGTATTACGGTAGCGGGCACCTGCACCAGATCAACTTCGACGGCCAACTGATCAGCGACATCGAGCGCGACGAGCTGCACCGCGAAATCCTGCGCAGCCAGGGCCGCCTCAGCAGTTGCTTTGGTTACGACGTGCGCGGGCGCAAGCAGTGGCAATTCGCGTCGCGCCGGGGCACCGAACACCTGTCACGGGTGCTGCAACCGCAGCGCGACACCCACGACCTGTTCGACGATCCGGGCAGTTACCTGCAGCGCCGGTATCACTACGACAAGGCCGGGGAACTGGCCAGCAGCAGCGATCGTCAGCGCGGTGCCAGCGTCTACCGCTACCTGAAAACCGGCGACCTGCTCAGCCGCAGTACAAAAGAACACCTGAACAACGAACACTTCGAGACCGACCCGGCCGGCAACCGCCTCGACCCCGCGCGCGGCACCCGCTTCGGGCATATCAAGGACAACCGCCTGCGGCACTGGCAGCAGTACCACTACCGCTACGACGCCTGGGGCAATGTAGTCGAGCGGCGCTGCGCAACTCAACGCCAACTATTCGAATACGACAGCGAGAACCGCCTGGTGCATGCCCTGCGCTACGGTGATGGCAACCTGCTGAACGAGGCCCGCTACCAGTACGATTCCCTGGGCCGGCGCACGCACAAGCAGGTGGAGATCGACGGGGTACTCACCACCACGCAGTTCCTCTGGCAAGGCTTGCGCCTGCTGCAAGAGACCTGCGGCGGTCACCAGCAGCTGTATATTTATGAACCCGACAGCTATGCACCGCTGGCGCGGGTGGATCGCACAGACGGCGGCAAACCCAGCCTCTACTACTTCCACACCGACCAGATCGGCACACCGCTGGAGGTCACGACATCCCAAGGGGATCTGGTCTGGCAGGCCCGCTACAAGGTCTGGGGCGAAGTGGAACGGTTCGAGGTGCAGAGCATCGAGCAGCACCTGCGCTTTCAGGGGCAGTACTTCGACGCAGAGACCGGGCTTCACTACAATACGTTTCGCTATTACGATCCGGGGGTGGGCCGCTTTACCACGCAGGATCCGATTGGGTTGTTGGGTGGGGATAACCTGTATCAGTATGCGGTGAATCCGACGGGGTGGGTTGATCCGCTGGGGCTGAACGCAAAACCCAGCTTACCAAAAAGAACTATCGCATCAAGTGGCAACACTAGCATCGTTCACTACTATGATGACTTGGTTAAAGAGCATGCCGATCCGATTCATTTTCATATTGAAGAAGACGGTAAATCCATTGGAAAGGTCAAAGCTGACGGTACTGTTCTTCATGGAAAACCAAATAAAAATTCTGCCGGCATGCTTAAGGATCGTTCAGTGATAGGCACGATGCGAAAAGCAGAAAAAAGAATCGCCAACTACATTAGAAAAGTAGGAGGCGGTATAGTAGGTGGTAGGCCTTTCAGGCCTGGTGCCCGCGGTGCAAAAATCGGATGTGTATAATGACCAATGACTTCGAATACTTGTTAAATAATCTGCTTCCGTATTACCGTGACCACGAAAAAATGAAGTCTTTATGGAGCGACAACGAAAGGTTTTCGGTCGTCTTTGAAAACGCACTGGAGGTTGACCTTGACGGCCAGAAAACCATGCTACATGCGGCCGCAAGCTTCTTTATCAACTTTACAAGCGTTTTTTTAATACAGTCACACTCCGAACTAATAAAGACAGTCAATAGAATAAGGCAACAAAAAAAACGTGTACTATTCATTAATCTCTTTTGCATAAATGAACTGGTTCCAAGCGCCACCATATCCTCAATCCTCAAAGATGAGAAACTACTTAAAAAAATTGGCTCTCTTGAAAACTGGATAGAGACACCAGCAAAAATCAATGCACAGACATTAATCAGATCTGCGCGTAAAAACAGCCTAAACATAGAGAGCCTAATTCCGAAACACCTGAAACTCAACGCCCATCTGGAAGAGTATTTTCTAGGATGGGCCTATGAGGAAAACAAACTTTCGTCGTCTGGAATTGACTTTTTCAAAGAAAATTTTAATAAAAAATACGAGCTATTAAAATCCATAAAAAACCATTAGGGAAACTCTGAAAAGCCTATTTTTCTAGAGATCATCAGTCTGGAGGCCACGTATTACCTGGGCTTGCATTTTAGCGGTGGGGCTTTTTCAGACCATTCTTAGCTTAATTATAAGCGATCACCGTGTACAGATAGACTATGACGAAAGCGGCGTAGCGCCAACCAGCGCCAGCTGTTCGAATTCGACAACGAGAACGGTTTGGTGCATGCCCTGCGCTACGGCGAAGACAAGCTACTGAACGAGGCCCGGTACGAGTACGACTCGCTGGGCAGGCGCACGCACAAGCAGGTGGAGATCGAAGGGACACTCACCACCACGCAGTTCCTCTGGCAGGGCTTGCGTCTGCTGCAAGAGACCTGCGGCGGCCGCCAGCAACTTTATATTTATGAACCCGACAGCTATGCACCGCTGGCGCGGGTGGACCGTACTGAAGCGGGTAAACCCAGCCTCTACTACTTACACACCGACCAGATCGGCACTCCGCTGGAGGTAACGAGTGCCCAGGGCGACCTGGTCTGGCAGGCACGCTACAAGGCCTGGGGCGAGGTAGAACGGTTCGAGGTGCAGAGCATCGAGCAGCCCCTGCGCTTTCAGGGGCAGTACTTCGATGCAGAGACCGGGCTTCACTACAATACGTTTCGCTATTACGATCCTGGTGTGGGCCGCTTTACCACGCAGGATCCGATTGGGTTGCTGGGTGGGGATAACCTGTATCAGTATGCGGTGAATCCGACGGGGTGGGTTGATCCGTTGGGGCTGGCAGGAAATGATATTTTATTTGATAGTGAGTTCTGGAAAACCGTCCAAGGTTCCGTGAGAAAAACCACTATGCGCGTGAAAGGCGCCTCCGTATTTGAAATCACTCAAAAGGTGAATCTTGATGGAATTAAGAAAGGTGACTTTTTCCACCTCGACACCCTGCACCTTAATGAAATAGAAGTTTATGACTCAAAAAAATCTCACAAAGCCGTTTTCCATTTGAATGGCAATAAATCTGGAAATTCAATAAAAGGAAGATCTTGTGGATAGCTCAACAGAACTAGAAAAATACATTTTAGATGAAGTAACCTCTAAAAACCCCAACACCTTTATTATTGAACTGCATGAGGAGGGCACCTTCAACAAAACAAAGCTAAATAGCTTATTAGAAAACTGCAAAAAACTAAGCACTATATATCATGCCACTGGAAAAACCACTCAATATAATACAATACTTAGTGGAATTATCTCCACCTTTGAGCACACCCTATTTCTTATATCTACCCACTTCATGCCCGACGATAACTTCCACATTAGCAATTACGAGTCAGACCTATCCTCTGAAATAATATCTGACTATTATTATGAATTTAGGAGCATAACCAGAAATTTTATTCTTTAAATGACAGCCCCTCTTATACCAACGCAAATATAGCTCCGCACCCGACAGGGCATACCTGCTTATAAAAACTCGGTCTCGGTTCGCTATTACAATCAAGTGGGAGAGAGGGGCGTTTTACCACGCAGGATCCGATTGGATTGCTGGGTGGGGCTAACCTGTATCAGTATGCTGTTAAACCTACGGGGTGATTTGATCCGCTGGGCTTAAGCACTGTCCGACTGCGCAATTACACAAACAACCAAGGAATTAAGAGTATACAAAATGACGGTATAATTAGAGCATACGATCAAAATAAAGTTTTCGCAGAGAAAGCCAAGGGCAAACCACTTAGCACGGCAGACGCCGCTGAAAAATACAGTATAGCGAAGAAAGATGCACGAAACTACGTAGAGTTCGACATGAACACATCAAAAGTCACTAAAGTGTCAAACCCTCTGACACAGGCCACCGAATATGTTATCGATGGTGATATGGATCTAAAAAAATCGAAAGCGAAATTTTTTAGCAGGTGCTAACAATGCAAATTGAAAACAACCAAGCTATTGTAATTATTGAAGACCTCGAAAAAATTAGAGTTTCGCTCGCCAAATTAGGAGCAAGCAACCCTGACAACATCGAGCAACTCTCACTAAATCTACTTCACTACTTTATAAAAAACGAAGTTTTCAAAAAAATAAGCTCCGCGCATAAAATTTTAGTTGAGAGTGCGGAGCGTGATGAGACCTTAAACAGCAAACTTTACGAATTTTTTGAAAACATTATCTACCCTCCCCTTGAGACTAACATCACCATATCGGACATGAATGAAATAATTAAACAAAAACCGGAAGAATAGGCGACCTGTTCGACGATCCCGGCAGTTACCTGCAGCGCCGGTATCACTACGACAAGGCCGGGGAACTGGCCAGCAGCAGCGATCGTCAGCGCGGTGCCAGCGTCTACCGCTACCTGAAAACCGGCGACCTGCTCAGCCGCAGTACAAAAGAACACCTGAACAACGAACACTTCGAGACCGACCCGGCCGGCAACCGCCTCGACCCCGCGCGCGGCACCCGCTTCGGGCATATCAAGGACAACCGCCTGCGGCACTGGCAGCAGTACCACTACCGCTACGACGCCTGGGGCAATGTAGTCGAGCGGCGCTGCGCAACTCAACGCCAACTATTCGAATACGACAGCGAGAACCGCCTGGTGCATGCCCTGCGCTACGGTGATGGCAACCTGCTGAACGAGGCCCGCTACCAGTACGATTCCCTGGGCCGGCGCACGCACAAGCAGGTGGAGATCGACGGGGTACTCACCACCACGCAGTTCCTCTGGCAAGGCTTGCGCATGCTGCAAGAGACTTGCGGCGGCCGCCAGCAGCTGTATATCTATGAACCCGACAGCTATGCGCCGCTGGCGCGGGTGGATCGTACCGAGGGTGGCAACCCCAGCCTCTACTACTTCCACACCGATCAGATCGGCACACCGCTGGAGGTGATGAGTGCCCAGGGCGACCTGGTCTGGCAGGCCCGCTACAAAGCCTGGGGCGAGGTGGAACGGTTCGAGGTGCAGAGCATCGAGCAGCACCTGCGCTTTCAGGGGCAGTACTTCGATGCAGAGACCGGGCTTCACTACAATACGTTTCGCTATTACGATCCGGGGGTAGGCCGCTTTACCACGCAGGATCCGATTGGGTTGTTGGGTGGGGATAACCTGTATCAGTATGCGGTGAATCCTACGGGGTGGGTTGATCCGTGGGGACTGACCTGCGATTCGACAGGTAAATTTAACTGGAAAAGTGTAAAACAATTTGGTCATACATTCAGTGAACATGGTGCTGGACCCAAGAATACCCAGCGTCTACTTGACCGTGCACGCGGCACTGGCAACCACCAAGGACAATGGCTTAACAATGACCAAGCCTCCCAAATCATTGGCAACATGAAAATTAGTGAACCAACAAAAATAAAAATCCCCGCTGGTCTTGGGCAAGTTATCACGCCGAACGGGGATATCATTGCGGCAAGAGCGGCAATAGTAGTACCCAAACCCGGCGGAATTAGAACTGCCTACCCCATACTGGAATAACCTTGAAATGAAAATAGAAATACTAATTAAAGATAGCTGTTTCGGCGATTTTACTCCTCGCACCTACAATACGGAGGACGATGATATTCGATCAATCTTAATAGACGTATGCCGTTTCATAGAGTATCAAGTGGATTTTAATGTTTCCGGATTCGGACAGGATCGCTGGCCCGTGGACACCGGGACTGACTTGGCAGTATTCCTTGAACAATTACCCGAAACAATGAAATCACTTAAAATCAGGCAACCCACCAACATAGATTTTTATGAACAAGGAATCGAAAGGTATCTAAAATTCTCCCATTCAGACATCAACGACATATATAAAATTTCCTGCACAAGCAATACAAACTGGAACCCCGACCCGGAGGTCGAAAAAATTCACACCCCGGAACTACTGGAAATGTTAAGTAACGTAAAAGACACATTTATCAGAATAATGACCAAACTATCTCCGATGATTATCAATCATCCGTGGGTTATGGAATGGAAAAACACTTAAAATATTCGAGCCATTACTTTCTCACCGCAATGAAAACATCAAAGCCTCAGCAGTTGCTTTGGTTACGACGTGCGCGGGCGCAAGCAGTGGCAATTCGCGTCGCGCCGGGGCACCGAACACCTGTCACGGGTGCTGCAACCGCAGCGCGACACCCACGACCTGTTCGACGATCC
>NZ_LLWJ01000034.1:0-11484 GCF_001529285.1 Pseudomonas sp. TAA207
CATCACTTGTAGTCGCTGCCGAGGCACGAGGCTGCGATCGGGCGCGAAGCGGTCGTAAAACCAATCACCGCGCAGTATCTGACACACCTAGATTGAATGCTTTACGACGACTCTGTCGCCGCGCGTAGCCTCGTGTTACTCGTCAACGCCTACAGGTCCTGCATTTATCCCCTGTAGCCGAGGCACGAGGCTGCGAAGCGGCCGTATCTGCGGTGAATGTAGTGTGTATGACGTACTCCATTGAATGGCTTACGACGGCTGCGCAGCCGGACGCAGCCTTCGGCAGCTACTACGCAGGGCATCGGCTTGACCCACCATAGAACCGCCAAGGTCTCTATGGATGAAACTCTTTTCATCGAACGGATGCGTTACCGCCAAGGTCGGATGCAGTGTCTATCCTGCTTGGGAAAAGGTTACGTACCTGTCTCAAGTTGCACACTTTCTTACTTCGAGGAGTTCCCCATGGCCCGAACGGTTGCTGATTTCATCACCGAAACCCTGCAAGAAGCTGGCGTCAAACGTGTGTTTGGCGTGGTGGGTGACTCGTTGAACGCCTTTACTGATTCATTGCGCCGTCAGGAGCAGATTGAATGGATCCATATGCGCAACGAAGAAGCCGCGGCGTTTGCGGCAGGCGCCGAAGCGCACCTGACGGGTGAGCTGGCGGTCTGCGCCGGCAGTTGCGGCCCCGGCAACCTGCATTTGATCAACGGTCTGTTCGACGCCCATCGCAGCGGGGTGCCGGTGCTGGCGCTGGCTGCCCATATACCGAGCAGCGAAATCGGCATTGATTATTTCCAGGCCACACACCCCGAAAGCCTGTTTAAAGAGTGCAGCCATTACGTTGAGCTGGTCTCGCACCCTGAGCAATTGCCGCAGATTCTTGAGCGCGCCATGCGCATGGCCATCGCCAAACGCGGTGTGGCGGTGGTGGTGATTCCAGGGGATGTGGCACTGCAAGCCACTGACGCCAAAGTGCCACACTGGCTGAAACCGGCCGCACCAATGATTCGCCCCGCCGATACCGAAATCGATCAGTTGGCAGCGTTTCTCAATACGGGCAAAAAAGTCACCCTGCTCTGCGGCGCCGGTTGCGCCGGGGCGCACACCGAAATCCTGGCCCTGGCCGAACGTTTAAAAGCCCCCATCGTGCACGCGCTGCGCGGCAAGGAGCACGTCGAATACGACAACCCATACGACGTGGGCATGACCGGTTTGATCGGCTTTGCGTCTGGTTATAAAGCCATGATGAATTGCGACACGCTGTTGATGCTGGGAACGAACTTTCCCTATCGCCAGTTTTATCCCGAGCACGGCAACATTGCGCAAATCGACTTGCGCGCCGAAGCCTTGGGCAATCGCTGCCCATTACAACTGGGACTGATCGGTGACGTGAAGCTGACCTTGCAGGCGGTGCTGCCCGGCGTGGCCCAGAACCCCGACAGCAAACACCTGGAGGCTGCGCTCAACGACTACAAAAAGTCCCGCGAGGACCTCGATGCGTTGGCCGAAAGCGGCCCGAACAGCGACATCATTCACCCGCAATACCTCAATCGACTGGTCAGCGAGCTGGCAGCAGAAGACGCGATTTTCACCTGTGACGTGGGCACGCCGACTGCGTGGGCCGCACGCTACCTGAAAATGAACGGCAAACGCCGTCTGGTCGGCTCGTTCAACCACGGCTCAATGGCCAACGCCATGCTGCAAGCGATTGGCGCACAAGCGGCCTTCCCTCATCGACAAGTAATTTCCATGTCGGGAGATGGCGGTTTCACCATGATGATGGGCGACTTTCTGACACTCAATCAGGTGGGCTTGCCGGTCAAAGTCATTGTGCTCAACAACGGCACGCTGGGTTTTGTCGAGATGGAGATGAAGGCTGCGGGTTTCCCTGACGTAGGCTGTGACCTTAAAAACCCCAATTTTGCAGCGATGGCCCAGGCAATGGGGGTCAAGGGCATACGCGTCGAACATCCGTCTGAACTGGAAGCCGCCTTGCGCGAAGCTTTCAGCCACGACGGCCCGGTGCTGGTGGACGTGGTCAGTGCGCGCCAGGAACTGGTGATGCCGCCGACCAAGACCTTCGAGCAGGCCAAAGGATTCAGCCTGTTTATGCTCAAAACCGTGATGGACGGCCGGGCACGCGAGTTGATCGATCTGGCCAAGGTCAATCTGTGGCGTTGAGTGTATCTGGCGTATAAAAAAACCCTTGGGTCATGCCCCAAGGGTTTGGTTTGAGCGCTCTGTATTAGCGTGAATGAAAGCGCCTATTCAGGGCGTTTTTCTTCTCCAGGATTTCACGCTCGCGCTTGCGTTTAACCCGTGCCAGCACCAACCAACACACCATTGCCACGCCCAGCACACCGCCCAGCCACAGCACATAAGGCATGGCCGTGACCAACAAGGGCACGTCGCCGCCACGTCGCAGTTGAGCAACCTCTTGTTCGCTGACGTTGAGCGCGGGATTGCCGAAACGTTGCAGGCTGTAATTGGCGATCGCCGCAATCTGCTGATCATTCAAATCACCGCCCAACGCGGGCATGTTGACCTCAAGGTCGGCCCCTTTGCGGCTAATGCCTTCAATGATGGCCATGACCAGATTGTTCGGCTGGCCGCCGGTCAGTGCAGTGTTTTGGCTCAACGAAGGGTAAAACGCGTCCGCTGTGCCTTGTCCGTCACGGCCGTGGCAGCTGGCGCAGGCGGCGTTGTACAGGCGTGCGCCGTCCGTTTCAGAGGCATTGGCCAACGAAGCCTGATCACCCTGCCCGACTTCCAGTGTGGTCATGTCCACAGGCACGACAGTGCGTGGAGCACTGAGCACCGGGTGTGTACTGGCAATCGCCGGCACGGTTTTCAGGTAGCTCGCCATCGCGTGCAAATCGCCATCACTCAAAAAGCGCAGGCTGTTTTCTACCGCTTCCGCCATGCCCCCGGCCGCTTGCGCTTTGTTGGTGACATGACCGTTTTTCAGGAAGCCCGCCAGTTCATCATTGCTCCAGCTGCCAATGCCCGAGGCTTGATCGGAGGTGATGTTGGGCGCTACCCAACCGCCCAGCGCGGCACCTGCCAAATAGCGGCTGCTGTCTTCTGCCATGAACGCGTTGCGCGGCGTGTGGCAAGCGCCGCAGTGGCCCAGCGTGTCGACCAGGTATTGCCCGCGCTTGAGCGGCTCGCCAGCATCGGTCGGCAACGTCGCACTCGACGCATCAAGGAACAACAGGTTCCAGCCAAACATTAACGCGCGCACATTGAACGGGAACGCCAGTTCGGTAGCGGGCACCGCCTTGTCGACCGGTTTCACACCTTGTTGCAAATACACATACAAGGCGTGAATGTCCGCATCGCTCATGCCTTGATACGCGGTATAGGGCATGGCCGGGTATAGGTGCTGGCCTTTGGCATTGACGCCTTTGCGCAACGCGTCAGCCAATTGCTGCTCGGTGTAGTCGCCAATGCCGTGGGTCTTGGAGGGCGTGATGTTGCTGCTGATGATGCGGCCCATAGGCGAATCAATCGCATAACCGCCCGAAAAGAGCGCACCGCCCTGCTCAACCGTGCGGTGACAGGCGCCGCAGTCAGCCGCACGCGCCACATATTCGCCCTGTTTGATCAGCGCGGCGTTGTCTTGACTGGCCATCGCGCTCAGCGACACCACAAAAGCGGCAAGCGGCAGCAGACGTAAGGTCTTCAGGTTCATGCTCAGACCTCCCGCGCAATGATGTCGGCCAGGCGTAGGCTCAGCGCAACGCCCGTCAGGGTCGGGTTAATGGTGCCCGAGGCCGGAATCACTCCGGTGGTGGCCAAAAACAGATTGGGATGGTCGAAGGTGCGGCATTCGTGGTTAACCACCGAATCTTTGGCATCACTGCCCATGATCACGGTGCCCATCAGGTGGTCGCGATTCTGCCAGCCCGTGTTGTCTTCGACGACCGTGCCGCCCATGACCTTCACGAAGTCGGCGTAGTCCGCGTCGACCCCAGGCTTGGCGGCTTTGACGTAATCACCCACCTCGTAATTGACCACCAACATCGGGATGCCCAGTGCATCTTTGCGCGTGGTGCTCGCACGCACGGTGTTGCTGGCCAGCGGCAAGGTTTCATACACGGTCGACACATCTACCCAGCGAGCAGCGTCATGACGAATACGTTCATCCAGCTCCTTGCCGAAGATGCCTTGTTCGATCAAACGCCCGGCCACGGCCATGTTGGGCACATTGTTGGCAAACGCATGCTTGACCGATGCCCGCTCTTTGCGGAACTCGCCATCACGGCGGTTGAAGATACCGCCCTGCTGCACGGCACCACGCCCCGGCCACACGGGTTCATCGGCCAGAAATTGCAGCCCCTGGCCGGTGTGGTCCATCAGGTTGCGTCCTACTTGATCCGACGAATTGGCCACGTCCGAAATCAGCAGCAGCTTGGGGGTTTCCAGGCCATTGGCGGCCACCACGAAATACTTTGCGCTCAGGCGCACATCATCGCCATTGGAGGAGCGGTAATGCACCGCGACAATTTTGCTGTCTGCACCTTTTTCCAACTTATACGCCGTGGCGTCAGTCAGCAGCTTGGCACCTGCTTGCACAGCATGTTTGGCGTGGACATCGCCGCTGTACATCGCACCAATGGGGCACACCGGCATGCAGTTGTTATTGCCGCTGCACGCCGGGCGACTGTCATAAGGCGTGGTCGCACGGCCGTTTGGCTCATGCAAAAACACATAACCGGCAGGCGCCAACCGTGCGCGCAGGCGCTGGAACAGGTAGGTGTCGCCCTCAGGCGGCATCGGATAAGGCGTGGACCGCGGCGGGAATGCGCCGCCGTTGTGGCCACTCTGGTCCTGCGTGTCACTGCCACAAACACCCAGCGCCACTTCAGCCCGGGCGTAATAAGGTTCCAGCTCGCTGTATTCCATTGGCCAATCACGGCCCACGCCATACAGGCTGTTGAGCTTCATGTCGTTGGGCAGATAGCGCCAGCAGGCCGCAGCCCAATGCCAGGTCGTACCGCCCACCAGCTTCAACATGCCGGGACGAAACTCGAACGAACCTATGTTCTCGATGTACTGCTCGTCGTAGGAATGACGCGCCCACGGCTCGTTCGGGTACGGCGAGTTGTAATTGCTTTTGTTCGATGAGTTACGAAAGTTCTCGACGATTTTCCAGCGGGGAATGTGCTCACCTGCCTCCAGAATAATCACCGACTTGCCCTGTTTGGCCAATTCAAAAGCCGCGTTGCTGCCCAAGGCTCCGGACCCAACAACAATGACATCAGCATCAAAGACCTGACTCATGGGTACCCCTTGTATTAATCGTTGGCGACGGTAGACGGCGGGTTAACCCAATAGTTGGTATGCCCCCGCGAATAGGTCGGAATCACAGTGGCATCCAGCGTCGGCGTATAGGCCAGCGCACCGGTGAATGTCACCAGCTCGGTGTCGTCTACCGCCCTTAGGCTGACAGGGGTGCCGGTGTAGCCCAGGTACCAGGCACGTACGATCTTTTGCACGGTGTCTTTGTGAGCCGGGTCTTGATAGATCGGACTGCTGCGCAGCAGACCCGCATGGCTCAAGCCTTGTTGCTGAATCTGGCCCCACAGCGATTTCATCTTGTCGGCAAAGGCCGGGTCAGCTTCGGTGCAACGGGCGAGCACACGTTGCGCAAGGCTTGCATCAAGAGACTCGCGCTCAGTGAGAAACAATGAAAGCTGGAGCAGTTGCTCTGCATCCGTCGTGGCCGCCTGGCTGACTTGCTGTGCCAGAGCCGCACCGATCCATGAAGAGGTGAGAAGACCGACACCCGTTAAGGTGGCGCCCGTGGACAATAACGTTCTGCGCGATATCACATAAATCTCCTTGACCGCCAAGCATCACACACGTGCCAAATGGCAGGCATCTCGACCTTGAACTAATCAGGTTGTTACAAAAAATGTATGAAACATCCTACAGTGCTTTGCTCACCTATTCATGAAAGTTGCCCTCCCTCACGCCTTTCAACCTTTCACACAGCCACTCAATACGAAACATTATTATTTGACGCCACTGTTTCACGCTGCGCTTAAACGCAAACAGCCCACCAAAGTGGACTGTTTGATTCGCTGGCTGTTGCTCCGATGCGCGAAGCAAAAGCGCGTGCAGTGCGTTGTTACTTCTCTGCCCCGGCACTGTGCAAACCGAGGCATTGAAGGTTAACGAATACTACGAATATTGCCTTTGTTGCCTTTAACCGTCACAGACACTTTTTTGAACACGACATAGCTTTGTTCGCTGACTTCGTAACGCGGGGCAATGATCAGGTCAGCGCCGGAGCTTTTCACTGCCTTATAGGCGGCTGCCGATTTAACCGCGCTCACAGGATCGAGAGCGCCGCCCAGGCCACCGCCAGTGCTGCCACCGTACTCAACGCCATCGGCAAATTCGCTGTCACCACCAAACTTGAAAATGCCGAACAGTACATTCACCGAAGACTGGCCAGTGATGGTCTCACCGACAGCGACATCCGCCTTCAGGTCAGCTTTGACCACGCTGTCGATAGGCGACGATGGCTGGCTGGCGTTGTAGCTCACACAACCGCCAGAGAGTGCTATGGCCACGGACAATGCTGCAAATTTCATCAACTTGTTCAAAACGGTACTTCCTTGCTACTGATTAGTTTTATGTGCCTTGATGGGGTTCAAGGTCCCGTTTTAAACGGGCACCGGACAGTAGCCCAGGCCAACTAAGTTAGTAATAAGACGATTCTTAAAGCCCCCCTACTTTTGAAATGTTCAGGGTCTTTTTCAAACATGAATCCTTTCAGCCACACACTAAAAGTGCTGACGACTTTATAAGTTCCGCTCTCAGGCTCATTAAGGTGCTTACCGTATTTTCTTTTTCATCCCCCCACCAAGCCCTTCAAACGGTTAAATTTTGTAATAACTCCGCCCATCAAAAAACCCGAAAAGCGCTGTAGTCTTGCCTCCCCTATTTCACAACAGGTCTATATGAACACCCTCCTGGAGCCTCCCAGTCGCTTCTTTGCAACACCCGCCCTTGCGCGCCACCTCCCAACGCTCCGCTATAACCCGTCGCACCCACGCAGCCTTGCCGTGGCTTTGTGTATTACAGGTTCTCTAGCCCATTGCTTACCCCCAAAACAAATGCCGCGCTTAAGCGTGCATGACGCTAGAGCTGTGGCCGCACGGTCATCCGTTTCTCATTTTGCGCACGAGGTTTACTGATCCTTATGGAATGGATTGCAGATCCTACGGCCTGGCTTGGCCTGCTGACGCTGATCGTGCTGGAGCTGGTGCTCGGTATCGACAACCTGGTGTTTATTGCCATTCTGGCTGACAAGCTCCCGCCCGAGCAGCGCGACCGGGCCCGCGTCATCGGCTTGTCGTTGGCGTTGTTGATGCGCCTGGGCCTGCTGGCCAGTATTTCGTGGATGGTGACCCTCACCGAACCTTTGTTTGAGGTGTTCACCAAGGTGTTCTCGGGCCGTGACCTGATCATGCTGTTCGGCGGCCTGTTCCTGCTGTTCAAGGCCACGATGGAGTTGCATGAGCGTCTCGAAGGCCATGTAGCCGAACGCACATCAAACACGACTTACGCCATGTTCTGGCCGATCGTGGCGCAAATCGTGGTATTGGACGCGGTTTTCTCGCTCGATGCGGTGATCACCGCTGTGGGCATGGTCGAACACTTGTCGGTGATGATGATCGCGGTCGTGTTCTCCATCGGCTTGATGATGCTGGCCAGCAAACCACTCACCCGTTTCGTCAACAGCCACCCCACCGTGATCATGCTGTGCCTGGGCTTTTTGATGATGATCGGCTTCAGCCTCACGGCCGAAGGTTTGGGTTTCCACATTCCGAAGGGTTATCTGTATGCGGCCATTGGCTTCTCGATTGTGATCGAGCTGTTCAACCAGATCGCCCGCGCCCGACGTAAAAAAAGCCTGCACGGCATGCGCCCCATGCGTGAGCGCACGGCGCACGCGGTGATGCGCCTGTTGAGCGGCCGCACACTGCAAGCCGATGAGGTGGACGACGAGATTGCGGACCTGCTCGACGGTGGCCAGACCAAGCACGTGTTTCATCGACGTGAACGGATCATGATCAGCGGTGTGCTGCAACTGGCCGAGCGCCCAATACGCAGTGTCATGACCCCGCGTACCGACATCGACCATATCGACCTGGCCGATTCAGCAGAAACTATTCGTACAACGCTGATGCATTCGTCGTACTCCCGACTGCCGCTGATTCGCGAAGGCCGTATCGATGAACCGCTGGGGTTTATCCATAAAAAAGAACTGCTCAAGGAGCTGCTCGCGGGCAATCAACCCAACCTTGAGGCCATGGCACGAAAAACCATCAACTTGCTAGACAGCTTCACGATCCTCAATGCATTGGAGCAAATGCGCAAAGAGTCGACGCACATTGCGTTCGTGGTGAACGAGTTCGGGGACTTCCTCGGCATTCTGACCATGACCGACATTTTGGAGTCGATTGCCGGTGAGCTGCCGGACGCCAGTGAAATAGACGGCCCGGGCATTGAAGTGCGGGGTGACGGTTACCTGGTCAGCGGTGCCGTGAACCTGAACCAGGTGCGCGAGCGTACGGGGTTTGCTGCACAAGGTACGGACGATTACCACACGCTGGCCGGCATGGTCATGAGTCTGCTGGACCGTTTGCCGATGAAGGGCGATCGGGTTGAGTGGCAAGGCTGGGACTTGACCGTCACTGAGGTCGAAGAACGCCGTGTGACTCGCGTTCACCTGTCAAAAACATAAGGTAAAGCTTCCCTTGCAGCGCATTCACTTATTGGCTGCAAGGGCTTGGCCCGTCACATGCGGTCATTGGCCCGCCCTTTCGCTTGCCCCTCAGCATCGACTAATATACGTTTCATATGCATTTCATATTGGACGTACCGATGGGCATCGTAAAAATCTCTGACCACATGCACGAAAATCTGCGACTCGCCAGCGATGCGCTGAGCCGCTCAATCAACGCGCAAGCCGAACACTGGATGCGCATCGGCATGCTGACTGAGCTGCACCCCAACCTGGATCACAACCAAATCTGCCGTTTACTGATCCGCGCCGAAGTGGCTGGAGGTCTGGATCTCAAGCAGTTGAGCGGACTGGTTCAAGACGCAAACGTTATCGAAACCGCTTCGCAGGCCGACCAATGAAAACCCACGTCACAATCAATACCCCGGCGCAAATTGCCCAATCCAAAATTGCCGGAAAACTGGCCGCAGACGTGCTGGCGATGATCGCGGACCATGTGAAGCCGGGGGTGACCACCGACCAACTGGACCAGATCTGCCACGACTACATCGTCAATGTGCAAAAAGCCATACCGGGCAACGTGGGCTATCACGGTTTCCCGAAAACCGTGTGCACCTCAGTCAACGACGTGGTCTGCCACGGCATTCCCTCTGCCAGCCCGTTAAAAGACGGCGACATCATCAATATCGACATCGCCGTGGTCAAAGATGGCTGGTATGGCGACACCAGCCGCATGTATTTCGTGGGTGAGCCTAGCCCCGAAGCGCGTCACCTGGTCAAAACCACTTACGATGCCATGTGCGCAGGCATCCGCGTGGTGCGTCCCGGCGCTACGTTGGGCGACATTGGCCACGCCATTCAGAGCCTTGCCGAAAAAGAAGGCTTCAGTGTGGTACGAGAATACTGCGGCCACGGCATCGGCAAGGTGTACCACGATGAGCCGCAAGTGCTGCATTACGGTTATCCGGGCCAGGGCATGAAACTCAAGACCGGCATGATCTTCACCATCGAACCCATGCTCAACGCTGGCAAGCGCCATGTAAAAACGCTGACGGATCGCTGGACAGTGGTCACCAAAGACCAATCGCTGTCAGCCCAGTGGGAACACATGGTCGCCGTCACGGACGACGGGTTTGAGCTGCTCAGCCCGTGGCCTGACCAGGTGGCGGAGTACCCGGCGATTAGTTGAGGCGAAATAGGCGCGAACCAGTAAGCACGCTGAAGATTTGCCTACTGATCGACAGCCGATACAAACGACTGAGGCCTTGAGCTTAGAAACAATGCGGGGGGTCAGGTACGGTGGAATAGAACCTTGTCCCCTCCTGAATAAGGTTTACACCTTCTGATCTATCTTCAGGAGGATTCGGACCATCTGCTGCCCCGAAAATCCAGAGGGTAAAACACCCTGCTGCCCTCCCTTACAAAGAGATCGGCAAGTGTGTTCATGCCCTGCGGTCACTGGATGGTATAGCGGCCAAAGCCTTCGAACTGCTGATCCTGACCGCGACTCGAACCCGCGAAACCATGGGTGCCCGCAAGGCCGAATCGATCTGACTGCCCAGATCTGGACGATTCCGGCCGAGCGCATGAAGGTTGCGAAGGAGCATCGTATCCTGCTCTGCCCGCAAGCCATCAAGCTGCTTCGCCCTCTGATCGAGAATGCATCGAACGGATCAGACTACCTTTTCACCGGAAACAAACCCGGTGCTCACCTCTCCAGCATGGCCTTGCTTCAACTCCTGCGGCGGCTAGAGCGCTCAGACCTCACCGCGCACGGCTTTCGTTCCACCTTTCGGGACTGGGCCAGGGAGACAACCGACTACCCGCGGGAGGTGGCAGAAGCCGCCCTTGCTCATACGATCAGGGACAAGACCGAAGCAGCCTATGCACGGGGCGACCTGTTCGAGAAGCGCAGGGTCATGATGGAGCATTGGGGCAGATATCTGAGCAACAAGACGGGATAGGCTCAGTAGGGTTCTCAGCGCCACGACCCGATACGGCAAGCTCACCTATCGGCATGAGCCTGACACCCAGGAATGAATGTACACAGACGCCCTCAACTCCCATTCCTACCCCGCTCTTCGCGACAACACCTGACGACAGCAATCGTCACGGGACTGCTGTGCCTGCGAATAAAGATACGAAGCCACCCTCAGACTTATGACGGTAATTCCCACACCATAAAGCTACTGGGACTACATTACAGCCCGCGGTCTTGAGGGGTTAAATGTCCTGTCTTCTGAAAAGAAAAAGGATGCTCCTCCATGCCAGACAAATTGGCTTCAGTTGCCCATAAAAAAAGCATCAACTTCAACTCCTTCCCCCCTACCGACGGCTGCCAGGCGAAGCGCGAACTGCCGCCTAAGCGACCGATCACTGCCGGTAACGCACTTGAACCGAAGGTAAGCAGATGTTGCTCGGTCAGGCGTTGTTAAAGACGCCGCCATCTTGACCATCAAGACCGCCTGACCCGCAGCCTGACGTGACGAAAGACCATCCAGGCCGTTTGACCTCAGGCACTGAAGCTTCGGGCAACTGACGCGAGTCCGTTCTACACAACACAACCACGCCCGCCCGCGGATGGGCAGGGCTTTTATTGTTCGCTACCTTCCAGCCCGTCGAGATCACGGGTTGGGCGGTAGCGTGCCTCAAGGAGGGCGCCATGCCCCGCCAAAGCGACTTGCGCTACACCTTCGAACCCAGCGGTGGCGCCGACT
>NZ_LLWJ01000035.1:0-13354 GCF_001529285.1 Pseudomonas sp. TAA207
GGGCGCGAAGCGCTCGTAAAACCATTCAACGCGGTGCCACAGAGGCATCGCAAACTTCGGGTTTACAATCGCTTCGCAATCGGACGTCGCCTTCGGCAACGGCTACGCCCACCGTTGCCATTTCTGTAGTCGCTGACGAGTAGTGCGAGGCTGCGTCCGGGCGCGAAGCGCTCGTAAAACCATTCAACGCGGTGCCACAGAGGCATCGCAAACCTCGGGTTTACAATCGCTTCGCCATCGGACGTCACCTTCGGCAACGGCCACACCCACCTCGGTTTCTTCGGTTATGCGGGATTTATTCCTGCTGTGGCGGCTGTTCTTGCGGTGGGCGCAAGCCTACTTCGGCCGTAAGCTTGAGCTCTTTACCGTTGCGCATGACCTGAATACTGATTTTGTCCGAAGGCTTGATTCGGGCCACTTGGTTCATCGAGCGACGCCCGTCGCTTGCCGGTGCGCCATCAATGCTCAGAATCACGTCACCCAGTTGCAGACCTGCTTTTTGCGCAGGGCCATCGCGGAAAATACCCGCCACGACAATCCCCGGACGACCGCTCAGGCCAAATGATTCGGCCAGATCCGGGGTCAACGGTTGCACCTCAATCCCCAACCAGCCACGAATCACCTGGCCGTGTTCAATGATCGACTTCATGACTTCCATTGCCAGGTTGATCGGAATTGCAAAGCCAATGCCTTGCGAGCCGCCGGACTTGGTAAAAATAGCGGTGTTGATACCGGTCAGGTTGCCATTGGCATCCACCAGCGCGCCGCCCGAGTTGCCGGGGTTGATCGCGGCATCGGTCTGGATAAAGTCTTCGTAGTTGTTAAGACCCAGCTGGTTACGCCCGGTGGCGCTGATGATGCCCATGGTGGTGGTCTGGCCCACACCGAACGGGTTGCCGATGGCCAGGGCAATGTCACCGATACGCAGCGTGTCGGAGCGACCAATGGTGATGGCTGGCAGGTTTTTCAGGTCAATTTTGAGTACTGCCAAATCTGTTTCAGGATCGCTGCCAATGACCCGGGCCAGGGTTTCACGCCCGTCCTTGAGTGCCACCACGATCTGGTCAGCGTTCAACACCACATGGTTATTGGTCAGCAAGTAGCCTTCCGGGCTCATCAGCACGGCTGAGCCGAGGCTGGACTCCATACGCTTTTGCTTGGGTGCGTTGTTGCCGAAAAAGTGCCGGAACTGCGGGTCTTCAAACAACGGGCGGGCGTTTCGGTTCACCACCTTTGTGGTGTACAGGTTAGCCACGGCCGGCGCGGCGCGGACCACGGCATCGGCGTACGTCACCGGGCCCTGTTGTACGTAATTGGTTTGCGGCGCTTGTTGCAGATTAACGTCCAGACTCGGCAGCCCGACCCATTGCGGGTAACGCTGAATAATCAGCAAAGCGATAAGCACGCCAGCCAGCAGTGGCCAGCCAAAAAAACGCAAAGCCTTGAGCATTGAACTAAGTCCTGAAGGTTGCAGAGCCTGCATCACGGCCCATAATGGCGGCCATTATACGAGGGCTGCGCGCCTCTGAACGCTATATTTAGGAGTCTTTTATGGCTGTCGCCTTGAGCACCCTGGTTGAAGAAGCCAATCGTTACCTGAACTGTGCTGCCATCGGCGATTACTGCCCCAACGGTTTGCAGGTCGAAGGGCGGCCTCAAGTGCTGCGTATTGTCAGTGGCGTGACTGCCAGCCAGGCGTTGCTGGACGCCGCCGTTGAAGCTCAGGCGGACTTGGTGCTGGTGCATCACGGTTACTTCTGGAAGGGTGAAGACCCGTGCATCACGGGCATGAAGCAGCGTCGCCTCAAAACGTTACTCAAACACGACATCAGCCTGTTGGCCTATCACTTGCCGTTGGACGTGCACCCTGAGGTGGGCAATAACGTGCAGCTGGCCCGGCAACTGGACATTACCGTCGAAGGCCCGCTGGACCCCGCCAATGCCAAAGTGGTGGGGCTGGTCGGGTCGCTGGCGGAACCGGTGACTGCGCGTGATTTTGCCCGTCGGGTGCAAGAAGCACTGGGCCGCGAACCGCTGCTGATTGAAGGCAGCGATATGATCCGTCGCGTGGGCTGGTGCACGGGCGGTGGCCAGGGTTACATCGATCAAGCCGTGCTGGCCGGTGTCGATTTGTACCTCAGTGGCGAAGCGTCGGAGCAGACCTTCCACAGTGCGCGCGAAAACGACATCAGTTTTATTGCCGCCGGGCATCATGCCACCGAGCGGTATGGCGTACAGGCATTGGGCGATTACCTGGCCCGACGCTTTGCCCTTGAACACCTGTTCATCGATTGCCCTAACCCCATCTGACGCGACCCCGCAGGCTGCGATCTTTTAAATGTTCGCAGCCAGCGCCAGCTCCTGCGAGTGCTCAATCGGGCAAACTCCGCGATCTATTCTTAGACGTTTTCGATCTAGTTGGCGCCCTCTATATAAGAGGGCGCTGTGCTAGCATTCTGAGCTCGAACACGGCCCGCAGGCCGTTCATAAGATAGCTTTCGTGAGTAGCCATGGTCGACAAACTGACGCACCTGAAACAGCTGGAGGCGGAAAGCATCCACATCATCCGCGAGGTGGCCGCCGAGTTCGATAACCCGGTAATGCTGTACTCGATCGGTAAAGATTCCGCCGTGATGCTGCACCTTGCGCGCAAGGCATTTTTCCCTGGCAAGCTGCCGTTTCCGGTGATGCATGTAGACACACAGTGGAAATTCCAGGAGATGTACCGCTTTCGCGACAAGATGGTTGCCGAGCTGGGCCTGGACTTGATCACCCACGTCAACCCGGACGGCGTGGCGCAGGGCATCAACCCTTTCACCCACGGCAGTGCCAAGCACACCGACATCATGAAAACCGAGGGTCTCAAGCAGGCGCTCGACAAGTATGGTTTTGATGCCGCATTCGGTGGCGCCCGCCGCGACGAAGAGAAGTCCCGCGCCAAAGAGCGCGTGTATTCATTCCGCGACAGCAAACACCGCTGGGACCCGAAAAACCAGCGCCCAGAGTTGTGGAACGTGTACAACGGCAACGTCAACAAGGGCGAATCGATCCGCGTGTTCCCGTTGTCGAACTGGACCGAACTCGACATCTGGCAGTACATCTACCTCGAAGGCATCCCGATTGTGCCGCTGTACTTCGCCGCCGAGCGTGAAGTGATCGAGAAGAACGGCACGCTGATCATGATTGACGACGAGCGCATCCTTGAGCACCTGTCTGACGAAGACAAAGCCCGCATCGTCAAGAAAAAGGTCCGTTTCCGCACGCTGGGTTGCTACCCGCTGACCGGCGCGGTGGAATCGGAGGCTGAAACCCTGACCGACATCATCCAGGAAATGCTCCTGACGCGAACTTCCGAGCGCCAGGGCCGGGTCATCGATCACGATGGCGCAGGCTCAATGGAAGATAAAAAACGTCAAGGTTATTTCTAAGGGGTTGTCATGTCGCACGTATCTGATTTGATCAGCGAGGACATCCTCGCCTACCTGGGCCAGCATGAGCGCAAAGAGATGTTGCGTTTTCTGACCTGCGGCAACGTCGACGACGGCAAGAGCACCCTGATCGGGCGCCTGCTGCACGACTCCAAGATGATCTACGAGGATCACCTGGAAGCCATCACCCGCGATTCGAAAAAGAGCGGCACCACGGGCGATGATATCGACCTGGCGCTGCTGGTGGACGGCCTGCAAGCCGAGCGCGAGCAGGGCATCACCATTGATGTGGCGTATCGCTACTTTTCCACGGCCAAGCGCAAATTCATCATCGCCGACACCCCGGGTCACGAGCAGTACACCCGCAACATGGCCACCGGTGCGTCGACCTGCGATTTGGCCATCATTTTGGTGGATGCCCGTTATGGCGTGCAGACCCAGACCCGTCGCCACAGCTTTATCGCCTCGCTGCTGGGCATCAAACACATCGTGGTGGCCATCAACAAAATGGACATCAACGGGTTTGATCAAAGCGTATTTGAGTCGATCAAGACCGACTACCTGGCGTTCGCTGAAGGCATGAAGGTCAAGCCCACGAGCTTGTACTTCGTGCCGATGTCAGCCCTTAAAGGCGACAACGTCGTGAACAAAAGCGAGCGCTCGCCCTGGTACACCGGGCAGTCGCTGATGGAAATTCTTGAAACCGTGGAAATCGCAGCGGACCGTAACCTCACTGACCTGCGCTTTCCGGTGCAATACGTGAACCGTCCGAACCTGAACTTCCGTGGCTTCGCCGGCACCCTGGCCAGTGGCATCGTGCGCAAGGGCGACGAGGTGGTGGTGCTGCCGTCGGGCAAGAGCAGCCGTGTCAAATCCATTGTTACCTTTGAAGGCGAGCTGGAACACGCAGGCCCTGGGCAAGCAATCACGCTGACCATGGAAGACGAGATCGACATCTCCCGTGGCGACCTGCTGGTGCATGCCGACAGCGTTCCGCCGGTGACTGACAGCTTCGAAGCCATGCTGGTATGGATGGCCGAAGAGCCGATGCTGCCGGGCAAGAAGTACGACATCAAGCGCGCGACCAGCTATGTACCGGGTTCCATTGCCAGCATCGTCAACAAAGTCGACGTGAACACGCTGCAAGAAGGTCCGGCCAGCGCCTTGCAGTTGAACGAGATCGGCAAGGTCAAGGTCAGCCTCGATGCACCAATTGCGCTGGACGGTTACGAAAGCAACCGCACCACGGGTGCGTTCATCATCATTGACCGCCTGACCAATGGCACCGTGGGCGCAGGCATGATCGTTGCCCAGCCGGTGAGTCATGGCGGCACCGGCCATCATGGCGAGCTGGCGCATGTGACCACTCAAGAACGTGCGCAACGTTTTGGCCAGCAACCGGCCACGGTGTTGTTCAGCGGCTTGTCGGGCGCAGGCAAAAGCACCTTGGCCTATGCGGTTGAGCGCAAATTGTTCGACATGGGCCGTGCGGTGTTTGTGCTGGACGGTCAAAACCTGCGGCATGACCTGAACAAAGGTTTGCCTCAGGACCGTGCTGGGCGCACAGAAAACTGGCGCCGCGCCGCGCATGTGGCACGTCAGTTCAACGAAGCCGGCTTGCTGACACTGGCTGCGTTTGTGGCGCCGGATGCGCAAGGCCGTGAGCAGGCCAAAGCGTTGATCGGGGATGATCGCTTAATTACCGTGTATGTGCAGGCATCACCAGCGGTCTGCGCCGAACGTGATCCGCAAGGCTTGTACGCGGCGGGCGGCGATAACATTCCGGGTGATTCCTTCCCGTATGACGTGCCGTTAAATGCAGACCTGGTAGTCAACACTCAGGCGCTGACGGTCGATGAAGGCGTGAAGTTAGTGCTGGACCTGTTGCGTCAACGCGGCGCGATATAAGGCGTATCAAAAAGCCCGCCACCGAGTGATCGGTGGCGGGCTTTTTATTGGCGAGTCAGACCTTTGGGTACTCGCGATGCAATTGGTCCAGCAACCGGTCCTTGTCTTCCCACAACTGATTGATCCAGCCCTGAAACGCCAGCTTGTACTCAGCGTCCTGATCGTAGTTGCGGCCAATAAACTCAGGCGCAATGGGCAACTCTTCGAACACCACCACCACCTCGCGCACATTAGCGCACAGTAAATCCCAATAACCCGGACGCCCTCCAGGATAGTGAATCGTCACGTTGACGATGGATTTGAGCTGCTCCCCCATCGCATCCAGCACAAAGGCAATCCCGCCGGCCTTGGGCTTGAGCAGGTAGCGAAACGGTGATTGCTGCTGCGCATGCTTGGCCTCGGTAAAGCGGGTGCCTTCAACAAAGTTGAAAATCCCCACCGGCTGGTTTTTGAACTTCGCACAGGTTTTACGCGTGGTCGCCAGGTCGGCGCCTTTTTTCTCCGGGTGCTTGGCCAGATAAGCCTTGGAGTAGCGCTTCATGAACGGGAAACCCAGCGCCCACCAGGCCAGACCAATGACCGGCACCCAGATCAGTTCTTGCTTGAGGAAGAACTTGAGCGGGCGAATACGTTTGTTGAGCACGTATTGCAGCACCATGATGTCAACCCAGCTCTGGTGGTTGCTGGTCACCAGGTAAGAGTGCTCGTAATCAAGACCCTCCAGCCCTTTGATGTGCCAGCGTGTCTTGCGCAGCAGGTTCATCCAGCGCTGGTTGTTGCTGACCCACGCTTCGTGGATACGACGCATCAACTCGTCGGTGACCCGTTGCGCGGCCGGGAAGGGCAGGCACAGTTTAAAAATGGCCACCACGAATAGCGGCGTGCAGCACACGATGGTGTTGATCGCCAACAGCAGTGAAGCAATGACGCCGCGTAACGGCGCAGGCAGGAAATCCAGCATTTATACATCCATAGGTCGGTTGGCGGCTTGGATCGCCGTGAGGGCGATGGTGTAGACGATGTCGTCCACTTGGGCGCCGCGTGGCAGGTCATTCACCGGTTTACGCAGCCCTTGCAGCATGGGACCAAGGCTGACGCAATCGGCGCTGCGTTGCACGGCTTTGTGCGTGGTGTTGCCGGTGTTCAGGTCCGGGAACACAAAGACCGTCGCGCGGCCCGCCACCTGGCTGTTGGGGGCCAATTGTCTGGCCACACTTTCGTTGGCCGCCGCGTCGTATTGCAACGGGCCATCAATCAACAGCGCATGTTGCGCTTCGTGAGCGAGAAGGGTGGCTTCGCGGACTTTTTCGACTTCTTCACCGCTGGCCGAGTCGCCACTGGAGTAACTGATCATCGCCACGCGAGGCGTGATGCCAAATGCGGCCGCCGAGTCGGCACTTTGCAGCGCGATTTCGGCCAGTTCGGTGGCAGACGGGTGCGGGTTCATCACGCAGTCGCCATACACCAGCACTTGCTCGGGGAAGAGCATGAAGAACACGGAGGACACCAGCGTGCAACCCGGCGCCGTTTTGATCAGTTGCAAGGCCGGGCGGATGGTGTTGGCGGTGGAGTGAATCACCCCCGACACCAGTCCGTCCACTTCGTCCAGCGCCAGCATCATGGTGCCGATCACCACCGGGTCTTCCAGTTGCTGCTCGGCCATCGGCGCGTTGATGCTTTTGGTTTTGCGCAGCGCCACCATCGGCTCGACGTAACGCCCGCGAATGACGTCCGGGTCGAGAATCTCCAACCCCTCAGGCAGCTCAAACCCGTGGGCCTTGGCCACGGCGTGCACCTCTTCAGGCTTGGCCAGCAGCACACAGCGGGCGATGCCGCGAGCGTGACAGATGGCCGCCGCCTGCACGGTCAGCGGTTCGCTGCCTTCGGGCAACACGATGCGTTTGTTCGCCTGCTGGGCGCGCTGTATCAACTGATAACGGAAGACAGCAGGTGTGAGGCGCATTTCCCGAGGCGTACCGCAGCGCTGGTGCAACCATTTGGCGTCGAGGTGGCTGGCGACGAAATCAGTGATGATTTGCGCACGTTCGCGGTCATCGATGGGGATTTCTTTGTTCAGGTTGTTCAGGCGATTGGCCGTGTCATACGAGCCGGTGCTCACTGACAGCACAGGCAGCCCGGCTTGCAGGGCGCCGCGACACAGCTCCATCAGGCGCGGGTCGGGTTGGGTGTCACTGGTCAGCAGCAGGCCGGCCAGCGGCACGCCATTCATCGCGGCCAGGCTGACGGCAAGAATAATGTCGTCGCGGTCGCCCGGGGTGACCACCAGTACGCCAGGCTTGAGCAGTTGCAGCGTATTGAGCACGGTACGGGCGCACAAAATGATTTTCGACATGCGCCGGGTTTCATAGTCCCCGGCGTTGAGCACCTGGGCGCCGAGCAAATCTGCCACGTCGCGGGTGCGCGGTGCGTTGAGTTCCGGTTGATACGGAATACAACCCAGCAGTTTGAAGTCACCGGAGCGCAGCAAAGGCGAATGCTCTTTGAGCCGTGCGGCGAAGTCCTCCATGCTTTCGTCAGTGCGCACCTTGTTCAGGATCACGCCCAGCACTTTCGGGTCTTTGGGGCCGCCGAACAGTTGAGCCTGTAGTTCAACGCGCCCGGAGAGTTCAGTCAGGACTTCGTTTTCCGGGGCCGAGACCAGAATCACTTCAGCATCCAGGCTTTTGGCCAGGTGCAGGTTGACCCGTGCGGCGTAGCTGGCGCTGCGGGTGGGCACCATGCCTTCGACGATCAGCACATCTTTGCCAATCGCGGCCTCTTGATACAGGCGGATGATTTCTTCA
This sequence comes from Pseudomonas sp. TAA207, assembly GCF_001529285.1. Classification (NCBI taxonomy): domain Bacteria; kingdom Pseudomonadati; phylum Pseudomonadota; class Gammaproteobacteria; order Pseudomonadales; family Pseudomonadaceae; genus Pseudomonas; species Pseudomonas sp. TAA207. The sequence continues at coordinate 8,141 of NZ_LLWJ01000035.1, forward strand.
AGCAACTCATCGAGCTGGCCGTCGCCGAGCATCCGTTCAACGTGCGCCAGCCCCAAGGGTTTTGGGGGCTTCAGGCCGTGGGTGCGGGCCATCAGCTCGGTCGAGCGCTCAGGGCCCAGATCGCCTGGGTGCGGCTGGGCAATCGGTTTGAAAAAGCCGACTTTCAAGCCAGCGCGTTCAAGGGTGCGCACCAGGCCGAGGCTGATAGAAGTCAGGCCCACACCAAAATCAGTGGGGGCGATAAAGAAAGTTTGCATGCGAGCTTCCTGACGTGAGCAGTGCAAGGGCACACCCGCCGAACGGGTCATGTGCCTGAATCAATTGCCAAGATTAGCGCTATCCGCCCCTTGAGCACACCAGCCACAGGCAAAGGGCTGACCTATTTTTGCGCGCCGTTGCTGGGGGTCAAGCACCCAGGCGCGCGATTGCCAGGGCGGTTGATGACGATGGTGCTGGGTGTGGCCACAAGACAGTACGGCCACCCAATGCGCCTCCTCATCCTGTCGCCAACCAATGATTGTTGAGCTTTTCAAAATTATCCGTTGGTCTTGGTTGTGTTTCGTTGTGTTCGCTTTCGTGCGTTTGCTTGGTTAAACTTGCGCACTCTTTATTTTCTGCAAAAGGTCTCGCCCCATGACGATCGCCGCCAACAAGGCTGTCTCCATCGACTATACCCTGACCAACGACGCTGGTGAGGTCATCGACAGCTCCGCCGGTGGCGCGCCACTGGTTTACCTGCAAGGCGCAGGTAACATCATCCCGGGTCTGGAAAAGGCGCTGGAAGGCAAGGCAGTCGGTGACGAGCTGGAAGTTGCCGTAGAGCCTGAAGACGCTTACGGCGAGTACTCCGCTGAACTGGTCAGCACGTTGAACCGCAGCATGTTCGAAGGCGTTGACCAACTGGAAGTTGGCATGCAGTTCCACGCTTCCGCGCCGGACGGCCAAATGCAGATCGTGACCATTCGTGATCTGGACGGCGACGACGTGACTGTGGATGGCAACCACCCATTGGCCGGTCAACGCCTGAACTTCAAAGTGAAGGTTGTGGCCATTCGTGACGCGAGCGAAGAAGAAGTTGCTCACGGCCACGTACACGGTGAAGGCGGTCATCAGCACTGATAATGGCTACTAAGCTCACCTGAGCTAGCCAGGAAAGGGCGCCTACGGGCGCCTTTTTTCATCTTTAAAGCGTAGGGCAATTGGCTTTTGAGCGGTTGTCTGAACCTGGTCCCGAGATTTTTGGAGTCCGTCATGAGTGCTTTTCACGAACTTACGCTCGACGCGCTGGACGGCAAGTCGCTACCACTGGAAACCCTCAAGGGCAAGGTGGTGCTGGTGGTGAACGTCGCCTCTAAATGTGGTTTGACCCCACAGTACGCGGCGCTGGAAAAAATTTATCAGCAGTTCAAGGATCAAGGTTTCAGCATTTTGGGCGTGCCGTGCAATCAATTCGCGGGACAAGAGCCTGGCACAGACGAGGAGATCCAGTCCTTTTGCAGCCTCAACTACGGCGTGACCTTCGATCTGAGCGGCAAAATGAACGTCAACGGTCCTGAGCGTCATCAGCTGTATCGCTTGTTGGCAGGCGAGGGCGCTGAGTTCCCGGGGGACATTACCTGGAACTTCGAGAAGTTCCTGCTGGGTCAGGACGGTCGCGTATTGGCGCGTTTTTCGCCGCGCACCGCTCCAGACGATGGCGCAGTGATTCAGGCGATTGAAAAAGCGTTGGGTTAACGCTTTTTCACCGGTACGGAGACGGGGATGGCTTCTGCGTCGTTTTCAGCGCGACAGGCGTTGTGCAGTACCCCTTCGAACTGCCTGATGATGTTTGGCCAGCCATGACGACTGGCATGCTGACGCGCATTCAGACGAATGGTGCGCAGCGTCTCAGGGTCATCCAGCAGCCAGCTTGCGGCTTCGATCCACGCGTGCTCGTCCCCGGTCATGGCCAGTACGCCGTTATAGCCATGACGGATATGCAACCCCGCCGCCGCCTCGTCATACGCCACCACGCCTAAACCTGATGCCAGGGCTTCGAGCACAACGTTGCCGAAGGTTTCGGTCATGCTCGGAAACAAGAACACGTCACTGCTGGCGTAGTGACGGGCCAGCGTTTCTCCCGTCTGCACACCACAAAAAATAGCCTCGGGCAGCGAGGCTTCGAGGGCTGCGCGTTTGGGGCCTTCCCCGACAATGATCAACGTGAGCCGTCGCGCCGGGTAACGGGCTTGCAGTGCCTGCAAGCAGCGCTTGAGGGCTGTGAGGTTTTTTTCCGGCGCCAGACGGCCCACGTGCAGCAAGGCAATGTCGTCTTCACGCAGGCCCCAGTGTTGACGCAAGGTGTTCTGGCGTTTGGCCGGGTTGAACAGGCGGCTGTCGACACCACGGGCCAGCAGTTGCAGGCGCTCGAAGTGCCGGCGTTGCAGTTCCAGACGCTGGCTGGTGCTGGGCACCAGTGTCAGCGCCGAACGGTTATGAAACCAGCGCAAATAGTGGGTCAAGGCGCGGGTAATAAGCCCCCAGCCGTACTGGCTGGAGTACTGCTGGAAATTGGTGTGAAAACCACTGACCACCGCAATCCCCAAACGCCTGGCCACTCGCAATGCGCACAGCCCCAGCGGCCCTTCGGTGGCGATGTACACCACGTCCGGGCGTTGTTGCTGCCAGCGTTTGCTCAAGCGATGGATCGAAGTCATGCCCCATTGCAGGGTGGGATAGCCCGGTATCGGCCAACCTCGGCACAGCATCAATTGATCGGTGCTGCGTTGATGGCCATCCCCGCTTTGGCGCGGGCGCACCAGTTCCACGTGATGATTGAGTGCACATAAACCTTCATATAAATGGCCAAGGGTATTGGCCACGCCATTGATCTCGGGTGGGAAGGTTTCTGTGACGAGGGCGATATGAAGGGCAGTGGTCATGACCCCAGTGTCGGGTAGGGCCATGACGTCGATGTGTCACGCTGATGATGGATTTATGAAACGCTCAGCGGCTTTTGAGGGCGTCTTCGCCGCGTTCACGTACCCAAAACAGGGTGGCGCCTGCGACAGCGGCGGGCATCATCAGCACGTTGACCAGCGGGATCAGCAGCACGAGGTAGACGATTGCGCCAAAACTCATGCTCTGCCAGCGTTTCTGGCGCAGCCAGGCGAGCATCTCGTTCCAGCCCAGCTTGTGGTTATCCGCCGGGTAGTCGATGTATTGAATGGCCATCATCCAGATCCCGAAAATCAGCCACAGCGGTGCGGCGATCAGGTTCAGCACCGGAATAAACGACAGGATCAACAAGGCAATGGCGCGGGGCAGAAAATACCCCAGTTTGCGCATCTCTCGCGCCAGGGTGCGCGGCACCATGGCGATCAGTTCGCCCCAACTGAACGCCGGGAAGTCATCCGTGCCGCGCACCACCACCTCAACCTTCTCTGAGAGAAAACCGTTGAATGGGGCAGCAATGATATTGGCGAGCATGGTGAAGGTAAAAAACACCATCAATGCCACCAGCACCACGAACAACGGCCACAGCAGGTAATTGAGAAAACTCAGCCAGCTGGGCAGCGCGGGCATCAGGGTATCCACCCATAGGCTGAACTGATGGCCCGCGAAATAAATCAAGCCGACGAACAGCACCAGGTTGATCAGCAATGGCAGCAATACAAACAGGCGCAGGCCGGGGGTGAGCACCAGCTTGAGACCCTCACGCAGGTAGTGCGGGCCGCAAAGAACAGGGGCGGGCATAGTTGTACTCCGAGCAATGAGAAAACGGGGCGACCTTAGCGGCTTTACGAATGGCGTGAAAGCCTTGGATCAGGATCGACAATAACTGTTACAAAGGCGGCCTCAGACGGCTGCGGTCTCATTGAGACCTGCTATGAGCTGGATTGTTAAAGCGTATTTCCTTAATCTCTGCCACCTCGATACGCTGCACCCACATTTTTTCAGGATCGATGCGTTTCAGGTCTAGCCTGTACTGCTTTGCGATCCCTTTATATTCCAGCTGCTCAAGCGGCGTTCCGACCCGATTTCGACGCGGGCGGTCATAGGAGTGAGTCATGTCTGAAGTACGTCATTCGCGAGTGATTATTCTGGGTTCCGGCCCTGCCGGTTACAGCGCTGCTGTGTACGCGGCCCGCGCCAACCTCAAGCCACTGCTGATTACGGGCATGCAGGCAGGCGGTCAATTGACCACCACCACTGAGGTCGACAACTGGCCGGGTGATGTTCACGGCCTGACCGGTCCGGCGCTGATGGAGCGGATGCGCGAGCACGCCGAGCGTTTTGAAACCGAGATCGTGTTCGACCACATCAACGAAGTGGACCTGAAAAACAAGCCGTTCACCCTCAAGGGCGACAGCGGTACTTTCACCTGTGACGCCCTGATCATCGCTACCGGCGCCAGCGCCCGTTACCTGGGCTTGCCGTCTGAAGAAACCTTCATGGGCAAAGGCGTCTCGGCGTGCGCGACCTGCGATGGCTTCTTCTATCGCAACAAGCCGGTGGCTGTGGTCGGTGGCGGCAACACTGCCGTTGAAGAGGCCCTGTACCTGGCCAACATCGCCAGCAAAGTAACGCTGGTTCACCGCCGCGAAACCTTCCGTGCCGAGAAAATCCTGATCGACAAGCTCAATGCCCGTGTGGCGGAAGGCAAAATCGAACTCAAGTTGAACGCGACCCTAGATGAAGTGCTGGGCGACAACATGGGCGTGACCGGTGCGCGCCTGAAAAACAATGACGGCAGCTTCGACGAAATCACCGTCGACGGCGTGTTCATCGCCATCGGCCACACCCCGAACACCTCGTTGTTCGAAGGCCAGCTGGCGCTTAAAGATGGCTACATGGTTGTGCAGGGCGGCCGCGAAGGCAACGCCACCGCCACCAGCATCGAAGGGGTGTTTGCTGCCGGTGACGTGGCCGATCACGTTTACCGTCAAGCCATCACCTCGGCCGGTGCCGGCTGCATGGCTGCACTGGACGCCGAGCGCTACCTGGACGGCTTGCAGAACGCTGAGTTCTGATACACCGCTTGACCCGAAGGGCGCCGTGACTTTTTAGTCCTGTGTGGCCCGGATCACGGCAATGCCCGTATCGAACGATACGGGCATTTTTTTGTGCGTATTTTTGCTTGTCCGTGCTCACCCTCCATCTGACGCGTCAGGTTCTGCTCGATACACTTCGGCAAAAATGTCGGTGATGTCGCGCTGTGGTGAGCGTTGCTGC
>NZ_LLWJ01000036.1:0-14342 GCF_001529285.1 Pseudomonas sp. TAA207
TTCCTGTTGGCTGCTGTGCTGGAGGCCGGTGTGGACGATGCTCACGGTGCGCCAGCGGATGTTCAGGTCTTCGCGCGGGTGGTCGGTCAGGTCGAAGGATTTGCCCGGTTGCAGACGGGCGTCGTCACCCTCGACCTCGGCGATGCGGGCATCGCTGCGCAGGGCGTTCAGGCGGGTTTGGGTGAAGGGCTTGCCCGCGATGTCGCGCTTGTAGCGGCCGGGATAATCGAAGCGTTCGTACTGGCGGCCTTGGTGTTCGAGCTGGGTGCCGGTGGCGATGTGTTCCTGGTCGTAGCGCGGGTGGGTAAAGGTGTAGTCGCGCTGCACCTGGCGGGCGGTGCGCACCTGTTCGGTGTAGTGGAAGCGGTGCAGCGCCGGTTCCGGTTGATCGCCGCCAGCCATGGCCTGGTACAGCACGTTGCAGGCGTCTTTGGGCTCGATAGTGCCGATGGCGCTGACGCGGTCGGTGACAATCAAACGATGGCCGTCGGCGCGGTGTTCGAAGGTGTAGAGCAGGCCTTCTTCGGCCGCCAGCCGGGCGATGAACTCAAGGTCGGTTTCACCGGCCTGGACGCAGTATTCGCGGGGTTGGTGGTCGTAACTGAGGCGTTGTTCGACGTCGTTCAGGCCATGGGCCTTGAGCACGGTGTCGAGGATTTGCGGCACCGTTTGCTGCTGGAAGATCCGCCAGTTGGAACACAGCCGGGTGCGGGCTAGTGCGGGTTCAATCACGGCGCTGTAGCGGGTGCGGCGAAAACCGGTGTCGCCTTGGGTCAAGGAACTGATCAGGCCATGCACGTAGCGCACCGGAGTGTCGCCACGCCAGATCGTCAGCAGCGCGGGTTTGTCGAGCAGCGTGCCGAAGTTCAGTTCGGCATCAAAGCTGGCCAGTTGCAGTGCCAGTGTGAAGGGCTTGGACAGGCCTTCATCAAGGGTGAATTCGATGACCTCGAAGTCGGCGCCACCGCTGGGTTCGAAGGTGTAGCGCAAGTCGCTTTGGCGGGGCATAAGACTCCTAACCCTTGACGGCAGTCATTGCGGCAGCGAGTTCGGCGGGATGCTGCTCTACCAGCTTCTGGTACAGATCTGGCTCCCATTGCGCGGCCGGAGTGGCTTGCATCACCCGAGCCACGTTGGCGCACAGGTCAGTGGCCAGCCAGCCCAAGCCTCGGGCCGCCAACACATCAGCGGCAATGACAGTGGCGTAACAGCGTTGGCGTGGCGCACGGTAGGCCGCCTGCATTTCCTGCAAGCGCAATAACACCACCTCCACACCTTCATGATTCAGCTGGGTCACCAATTCGTCACGCAATCCGGCGTACTCCTGTACCGTACTACTGCTGCTGCGTTCAGCCCCATCAGCGCCGGTCAGCCACGCTTGGGTAGGCGCATCCACAAAGGCCGTGCCGTCGCTGAAACACAATTCCATCAAAGCTGGAACCCTTCGCACAAAGCGTGCGCAGGCCTGACGAATGCCATCGGCCACCTCATTCATTTCCAGCCGCGCGGCAACACTTGCCGCCAGAAAGCTGCCACGCAGCCAGTACGGTGCAGCACTGACGCTTTTCTCAATGCGTAACAGCAACCCCGGATCAAAAGCATTGGAGGCCAAGGCGTCCTCATAGCCAGCGACAATATCGCGCGGTACTGCCATCAACTCTGTTAGCCGGTCACGGGTCACCGAGGGGGCTGCATGCAGATGTGCCCACAGACCGAAACGTCGCAATTGATAGCCAGTGGGGTCGTACACATCCTGTTGGTTGACCAGCTCCGCCATGCTCAGCACAGCACGGCGCTGCTCACGCTCATTACCGGCAGGCAAAGGGTTGGCGCTGGACAAAAAAGCCGGAGTGAATGCGGCATCCGCCTGCGACCAAGGCCCGCGAACGGTAGTGGGCGCAGGTGATTCCACCGCCTGCACCGCGTGCCTCGCTAAAGCCTGATGCAGCGTATCCAGGTCGCACTGATCCAGTTGCGCTGCCTCGACTCGACTGTGCAGCCGGGTCACGGCCTGTTCGGCCGACGCCTGATGCACCGGGTTGAAACTCAAGTGATCCAATCCGGCCAGTGCCTCACTCAGCCGCTGCAACAGCGCCTTGACCTGCTTGCGTTTGGCCAGATACCCGGTCGGTCCAGGCTTGGGGTGGGCGCTGTCCCAATACTGCTCGACCATCCCGGCCAACAGGCCGAGCGCATCAGCCCATTGCGGCCATTGCCGGGTACGCAGCCAGACCGTTTGCAGATGCGCAACAATACGAAAGTGCTTGCACTGGGTGGCCAGGTACTGGCGCGCCGCCTCGTCGATATAGGGCCAGTCGATACGGGCCTCGTGCAGCCCCCCGAGCTTGACCATCTCCTGGTCGATGGCCTGATAGGTTTCATCCTCTACATCAAAGTAGCCAGCAGGCTGTTGCGCATCGATGGGTGCCAGCAGCAAGGCTACGATCCCGGGCGGCACATCAATCACCAGCGACATAACTGGCGCTCCTGCTCAATCAACGCACCTAATCCATCGGCGTCGAACATCACGCCATCCAACGACGGGTAGTCACTTTCCAAACGCAAACGCTGGCCACCTCCCATGCCACGTAACAAATCAATGGCGGGCAACCCGCGCCCGGCATCAATGACCTTGCCGGTGTCGAGCACACGCCACTCTCGAGCCGGTGCCAGCGGACGGCCATCCTTGAAAACGCGTAAGCGGATGCGGTTCGGTACCACCGGTTCTGCCATCAGCAGTTGCAAGGTTGAAATACCCGACTGGCAACTGATCACTAAGTGAGGTCGCAGACCGACCGCACCCAACGCGGGCGCTGAGATCAATAACTGCGGCTGGAGGGGAGCAGTTGAGACCCGCCAGCGCGAGAGCAAAAAACGACTGTCTTCGGGCAGACGCTGCACCTCGTTTGCCTGCACCCAACCGGCCAGCCCCGTTGAGCGCGCAGGCGCCGTACGCGACGAAGAAACTGGCGGCACCCGAGCCGGGGTACCGGCAGCCTGGTCGAAACAGGCCAGGCGCTCCAAACCTGACACCACTGCAGTGCAATCGCGTGCGGGTGCTGCATGCACCTGCACTGCACACCCCATTACGCTGACCAACACCCATATTCCGGCGCTCTTAAACAATACAGTCCCATCCATTTTTGTTGACCGTTAGATGCCTTGCGCCGTATGCCATGAGGCAAACCGCTATGCCGTTAAGACGCCCCCTGCAACTTGAATAGCAAAACCACAAGTGCAATCAAGTGCATCTATTTCTATATCGCCAAACACTTAATATCGCCACAGAAAACCCTGACTTAAATTCGCACAGATAATGCCAACGCCGAACTTTACCCCGTATTGATTTCGCGAAATGCACAAAACAAACACAAGTTCACAATGCCAGCAAACATACAATAAGAAAAACTCCAGACCAGCTGAAGATAAACTTATTTTATTGTAGGAATATTCTTTAATTTCAAAAAAGCCATAAAATTCAAGCCTTCGAGTGACTCGACAGTATTTGTGAAAGATATTCCTACGACAAACAAGCTTGAGGACTACATTACATCTCTCTTTTTTTATGAGCTAAATACCCAACCTTCTGAAAAAGGATGTTCCCCATGGCACAGAAAGTTGGCTCAGTGGCACCCAAAGAGCGCATCAACATCAAATACGTTCCCGCCACCGGCGATCAGCAGGCGGAAGTAGAACTTCCCCTGAAGTTGTTAATCACCGGAGACTTCAAAGGCCACGGCGAAGCAACTTCCCTGGAAGAACGCCAAGCGGTTCGTATCGACAAAGACAACTTCAATGAAGTCTTGGCCAAAGCCAACATCGGCCTGGACATGGCCGTACCGTGCGTACTGAACAACGACCACGACAGCGACATGCAGGTCAGTCTGCAGTTCAAGACCATCAACGACTTCGACCCTGACGCCGTGGCGCGCCAAGTGCCCGAGCTCAACAAACTGCTGGAGTTGCGCCAGGCGCTGGTCGCACTCAAAGGACCGATGGGCAATGTCCCCGCCTTTCGCAAGCAATTGCAGCACCTGCTAAGCGATGAACAGACTCGGGCACGCCTGATCAGCGAGTTGAACCTGGCGCTGGACGCCCCCTCGGTCTAACGCCATTTGCGTTGAATTGTCTCCCTGCCATCCGATTCGAACGGAGTATTGCCATGCATACGCAAAGCCCACTCGCCCCTGCTTTGGACGTCAAGGACGCCCCCCTGGAAGGCACCCTGCTAGATCAAATCATGCAGCAGACCCTGCTTGACTCTAGCCAAGAAGGCTATGCCGTCGCCCGACAGGGCGTGGCCGCCTTTATCAGTGAAATTCTCAAGAGCGACAACACCGAGCAATTGATCAACAAGCACCGGGTCGACCAGATGATTGCCGAGGTGGATCGCGCCTTGGGCAAACAGATGGACGAGATTGTGCACCAGCCGGCCTACCAAGCGCTGGAATCGGCATGGCGCGGTTTAAAACTGCTGGTCGATCGCACAGATTTTCGCGAGAACATCAAACTGGAAGTGCTGCACGTCACCAAAGACGAGTTGCTGGAGGATTTTGACAACGCTGGCGACATTACCCGCAGCGGGCTGTACAAGCATGTCTACACCGCAGGTTTCGGCCAGTTCGGGGGCGAACCGATCGCCAGCGTTGTCGGCAATTACACCTTCGGCCCGTCCTCGCCGGACATCAAACTGCTCAGCTATATGGCCTCGATCGGCGCCATGGCCCACGCACCGTTCGTGGCCGCCGCCGGCCCGGAATTCTTCAACCTGGACGGGTTTCAGAACCTGCCCAACCTCAAGGAAGTGAAGGACATCTTCGAGGGGCCGCGCCATACCAAATGGCGCAGCCTTCGCGACTCCGAGGACGCACGTCACCTGGTGCTGGGCCTGCCGCGTTTCCTGTTGCGCCAGCCGTACGACACGCTGGAAAACCCGACCAGCAGTTTTATGTACGACGAGACCATCAACGGCCAGCACGATCACTACCTGTGGGGCAACACCGCCTACCTGATCGCGTCCCGCATCACCGACAGCTTTGCCCGTTACCGCTGGTGCGCCAACATCATCGGCCCGCAATCGGGTGGTGCCGTCGACGATCTGCCGGTCCATTTGTATGAAGCCTTCGGTCAGTTACAGGCCAAGATTCCGACCGAAGTGCTGATCTCCGATCGTAAAGAGTTCGAGCTGTCCGAAGAAGGCTTCATGCCGTTGACCATGCGCAAGGACAGCGACAACGCAGCGTTCTTCTCGGCCAACTCCGTACAGCGGCCGAAGAACTTCCCCAAGACGCGCGAAGGCCAGGAAGCCCAGACCAACTACAAGCTCGGCACGCAGTTGCCCTACCTGTTCATCGTCAACCGCCTGGCCCACTACATCAAAGTGCTGCAGCGCGAACAGATCGGTAGCTGGAAGGAGCGTCAGGATCTGGAACGCGAACTTAATATGTGGCTCAAGCAATACGTCGCCGACCAGGAAAACCCCTCCAGCGACGTGCGCAGCCGCCGTCCATTGCGTGCCGCCAAGATCCAGGTGCATGACGTCGAGGGCAATCCCGGCTGGTATCAGGTCTCGTTGGCCGTACGCCCGCACTTCAAATACATGGGCGCCAACTTTGAAATCTCGCTGATTGGGCGACTGGATATGCAGTGACGGAGCATATCAATGGCCAGCCTGTTCGAACGGCTTGAGCTTGATGCACCGGTGCGTCAGCGCCTGACACGCGAGCAACTGGCACGCCAACAAGTCGACGCGATCAAACAGCACTTGGAGCGCTTGCTCAATGCTCGTCGGGGCTGCTCACAAAGCAGCCCCCAACTGGGCTTGAGTGATTTCAACGCCGGCGCGATCGGCAGTGCCGACCTGGTGATTCATATCAGCGCCGATATCCGCCGTTCAGTGGAGGCCTTCGAGCCACGGATCAAGGTCCGCAGTGTGCGGTTCGAACCCGACCCACAGCTGCCACTGGAACTCACGTTTCGGCTCGACTGCCAGGTGCGACTGAACAACCAGGACGAGTTGGTACAGCTCACCGTGGCCATGCACGGCCAGAACCGTTACACCCGCGTGACCTGAGGACCCTATGAATTTACGCGACATGTTTAGCGACGAGATGCGCTATTTGCGTGAGCTGGGTCGCGAGTTTGCCCAGGACAACCCCCAACTGGCGCGCTTTCTTGGTGACGAGGCGGGCGACCCGGATGTCGAGCGATTGCTAGAAGGCTTCGCCTTTCTCACGGCCAAGTTGCGCCTGAAAATTGAAAGCGATTTTCCGGAGCTGACCCAACCGCTGCTGCAGATGCTGTGGCCCAACTACCTGCGGCCGCTACCCAGCATGACCATGGTGCGTTTCGACCCGGTCAAGCAGTCGGTAACCCAGCGCCAAGTGTTGCCCAAAGGCAGCCGCTTGTTCGCCAAGGAAGTGGACGGCATTCGTTGCGAATTTCGCACCTGCACAGACGTTGCCCTCTTCCCGTTGTCACTGGTTGAGGTCAGCGATGCACACAGCCGTGAAAAATCGGTGATGCGCATTGACCTCCAGGTACAGACCCAACACCCGCTCAATGAAATGTCCTGTGACCGCCTGGATTTTCATCTGAGTGGCGACAGCAGTACCGCCTTGACCCTGTACCTGTGGATCGCCCGCTACCTCAAGTCAGTGCATGTCCAGATCGACGGTACGCGTTACAGCCTGTCCAGCAAAGACGTGGCCTTTCCTGGCTTCAGCCCGCAGGAAGCCTTGCTGCCGTACCCGCGCAACGTGTTCGACGGCTATCGCATCCTGCAGGAATACTTTGTTTTCCCCCAACGGTTTCATTTTTTCAGCCTGACGCGTCTGCTGCGGGTATGGCCAGCCATTCAGGCCCAGACCCTGCGCTTTGAGTTCGAGTTCTCCCGGCCCATGCCGTCAACGGTTCGGCTGAAAACGAGCGACATCAGCCTGTACTGTGCACCGGCAGTCAACCTGTTCCAGCACGACGCCGAACCGCTCAACCTCAACGGGCGCAGCGTGGATCAGCGTGTTCAGCCCAGCGGCCAGCGCCCGGACGCCTACGAGGTATTCAGCATCGACCGGGTCACCGGTCAGGCGGAAGGTCAGCCCGCTCGAACCTACCCCCCCTTCGAGTCGTTCCAGCATGAGATTGAACATGCCCGCCAGCGTACGGCGGTTTACTACCGTACCCGTGTTGAGGACTCGTTGGGCCGCGAAGGCATCCTGCATCGCATCGCCTTTGTCCGTGGCGATGAAAGCGAATATATCGACCTGCAGGAAACCGTTTCGCTGGAATTGATCTGCAGCAACCGTGACCTGCCCCAGGCACTGGCGGTGGGCGACCTGTGCCTGACCACTGAGCACACCCCGACGCTGGCGACTTACACCAACCTCACCGCGCCCACCCGCAGCTATCCGCCTGTACTGGATGCCAGCCTGCACTGGACACTGATTTCCAATCTGTCACTGAACTACCTGTCGCTGTTGTCGGCTGAGCCACTGAAGGCGGTCATTCGCGCCTATGACTTTGCCGCGCTGCATGACCTGCAGCAGGCCCGCGCCACGCGCAAGCGTCTGGACGGCATCGGCGAAGCAACCACCCGGCCCATTGACCTGCTGATGAAGGGGTTGCCCATCCGCGGCCTGACCACGCACTTGAAGCTGGATCAAGCGGCCTTCCTGTGTGAAGGCGACCTGTATCTGTTCAGCACTGTGCTGTCCCACTTTTTCGCGCTCTACGCCAGCATCAATGCCTTCCACCAACTGGAAGTGACCAATACCACCAATAACGAGCACTACCAATGGCCCCTGCTGACCGGCAAACAACCCGTGATCTGACCGACACGCTGCTGGCCGACGCACGGAACTATTCGTTCTATCGTCTGCTGGAGCATTTGCATGCGCTGCATGGCGATGACCTGGAAGTGGACGCGCCGCGTGCGGCCAAGCATCGGCGTGTGCGCTTGCAAACCCACCCGGGGCTAGGATTTCCGGCCTCTGACGTCACTCTGGCCGAACGCCTGGATGAAGACCATTACCGCGTGCAGACCACGTTTTTCGGCTTGCATGGTAGCGACTCACCACTGCCGGGCTATTACCTTGATCTGGTCGCCTATGAAGACGCCCAGGGGCGTGGCATTCGCCCCGCTTTTCTGGATTTTTTCAACCATCGCCTGCTGACCTTGCTGCATGACAGCTGGCGTCGCTATCGCTACTACATCCGTTTCCAGCCCGAGGCCCGCGACGGCTATTCACGCTATGTGTTTTGCTTGATCGGCCTCGACGACAGTGAACTGCGCGGGACCACGGCACTGCCATGGAGCCGGTTACTGAGCTTTGCCGGGCTGATCGCCAGTCGCAGTCGCTCACCGACCATTGTTGCCGGAATCGTCGGTCACTGCTTTGACCTGCACGGCGTACATATTCGTGAATTCGACGCGCGCTACGTCACGCTTCAATCCCACGAACAGCTGACATTGGGACACTCAGGCAAAGGCGTACTGGGCGACAGTTTTGTCGTCGGTGGTCGCGTCAAAACCCGCCGCAGCAAATTCACCCTGGTCATCCCGAATCTGGATGAAACGCGCTTTCGCCAATTTCTACCCAGCGGCCAACAGTTCCAAGCGTTGCGCACGTTAATGAATGTGCTGCTGCGGGACGTGCTCGCCTACGACGTGGAGCTGGGGCTGCGCCAGGAAGATGTACCGCCGTTCAACCTCAGGCGCCAACACGGCACGCATCTGGGCTGGACCAGTTTTCTTGATAAGCAGGAGCACCGGCAAAGCGCTGTGGTGCGCATCAAGGGCCGATCATGACCCTGACGGCTCCCCGAATGACCTTGGTGGTGCGCAACCCCGAACACCTGCTGCATGGCTGCACGGCCAACCGCCAGTTCGATAGCGCAGGTGGCAGCATTGGCAGTGTTGCCTGTGACTGGCTGCTCAACGACCGCCAACACGCGATTTACCCGCTGCACTGCGAAATACGTCTGGTTGAGAGTCGCTTCTGCGTCATCGACCGTTGCGGCCACACCCGCATCAATGGCCACGCCTTGGCCATGGGGCGCAACACGACGGTGCGGCTCAACGAAGGCGACAGCCTGCATGTGGGGGCCTACACCCTGAACGTGTACTTGCAGCACGATCAGGGCACCCGCAGCACGACTTACCAACACCTCAGCCAGCACGCGATAACGGCCCTGTTCAATGAAAGCCGCTGCCCGTTAGAGACGCTGCTGGAGGGGCATCAGATCACGCCCGAACCGCAAGTCCTCACTCAGGACTACTCGCCGGAGTTCGAACGCCTGGGCACACCGTTTGGCTTACATGAGCAACACGACCCGATACGAGCACTGGACGCCACTCACACCGTGCGCGCACCCACAGCACTGACCCTGGCGACATTCGAGCACGCCCCCCACGCCACGGCCCTTTCTTGCCGCCTCACGGCTGGAGACACTCCCATGACACAACAGCCTGTTTCGCCCGGCCCATCCCCGGCGCGATACCCAGCTGTGTTCGCCCGCACCCTCACCCTGATCATTGCCTGCCTGCTGCTGGGTGGCTGCACGATGCTGGGCAAACTCGGCCACGTCATCATGAACCCCTCCACGCCGGTGGGTGAGCCGAAGGATCAGCCTACCCAGATCGCCCTGAGCCTGTACGCCACTGACACCGTCAATCCGAACGCCAGTAGCGTGCGCGACGCGTCCACGCGCGAGGGAGAAGGCCATGTGACGCAAAAAGCTACTGGCTATACGGTAAATTTCAGCGCCAGCAGCCCGCTTGACCTGACCGAACGTTTAGAGGCCCTGCTCGACCACCTGTACGCCACCTCCCCTGCGTACTCCGCAGCGACACCCGATGCCGACGCCCCGGCGATGTCCCCTCTCGAACACTCCGTGCTCGGTGACTATACCGACCCGCAGGTCAGCCTCACCGCGCCGGGCCACCGCGCGTCCACGGAGTCCACGGCCGAAGACATCGCCACGCCCATCGCCTTCAAAATTGTGCAATTGAAAGACGACTCGCTGCTGCAGGACGCCAACCTGGAAGCGCTGACCAAGGATCTGCAACAGGCGCTGGGCAGCACCTATATCGGTGCAGATGACTACGTGCTCCTGCCCGGCCAATTCAAGTTCATCGACTACCAAACCATCGACGAACAAACCCGCTACCTGGCGGTGATTGCCCGTTACCACGAAACCACTGGGACCCAGTGGAAGCAAATTCTGCGCGTCAACCCCAAAGGGCGCCAGTACGCCTTGCTGGCGCACTTCGATACCACCCGCGTCGAGTTCAAGGACGAGACGCCATGACCCACCGCGACCGTCCGTTTCGACCGCCGACGACCATCCTTTTCTTCCCTTTGCAGAGAGCCTGCCGATGAGTTCCAACCCCGTGATCTGGTACGAAGGTTTGTTCGTCAAACCCCAGCACTTTCAACAGCAGGCCCGTGCCGCCGAGGCACAGGTGCAACAGCGCTTGAACTGCCTCAATGACACGCTGTATGGCTTCAGTGAGCTGGAACTCAACCCCGAGTACCTGAGCTTCGGCAAGATCGCCATCATCCGTGCCCGTGGGGTGATGCCCGATGGCAGTGTCTTTGATATTCCCAATGACCAGCCGCCCCCACCTGCGCTCGACATCCCCGACAGCTCGGCGGTCAACCAGATCGTTCACCTGTGCCTGCTGTTACGCAGCGATGGGGCGCTAGAGGTGCAATGGCCCGACAGCTACGCCAACAGCCGCTACAGCGCCCGGCGCAGCGAGGTGTACGACACCCACAGCGAAGATGGCGACCAAGTGAGCATGGAGTTGGCCGTTCCGAACCTGCAGATGATGCAGGAGCGCAATGATCGCAGTGCATTTACCGGGATTGCATTGGGCCGGATTCTGGACAAACGCCCGGACGGTAGTCTGGTGATGGATGACGACTTCTACCCCACCAGCGTATCGGTGCATGCCGTGCCACCGCTCAAACGTTACCTCGGGGAAATAGCCGGACTGATGCGCGAACGGGCCCGCGCCATTGCCGAGCGCATCGGTTCGGCCAGCCAGTCCGGGGTGGCCGATGTCACCGACTTCAACCTGCTGCAGACCCTCAACCGCCTCCACCCGCTGTTCCAGCACCTGGCTCGCCGCCAACATGTGCATCCGGAGCAACTCTACATCGCCTTCAGTCAGGCCTGCGGCGAACTGGTCACCTTTACCGACGACGGTCGCTTACCTCTGGAGTATCCGGCCTACCAGCATGACCAACTGCGCAAATCGCTCAAGCCTCTGCAGGACACCCTGCGCCGGGCATTGGGCACCGTACTGCAACCGCGCGCGGTCGCCTTGCCGATCGAAACCCAGCAATACGGGGTGCTGACCGCCGCCGTGCATGACCGTCTGCTGCTGGAGGATGCCGAGTTCATCCTCGCGGTTCGCGCACAGATGCCACTGGAAATTTTGCGTCAACAGTTCCTGCAACAGACCAAGGTCAGCTCACTGGAGCAACTGAGCAAGCTGGTCAGCCTGCAACTGCCCGGCATCCCGCTGATTCCGCTGCCCGTGGCCCCCCGGCATCTGCCCTTCCATGCCGGGTTCAGCTACTTCGAACTCGACCGCCATCATCCCGCCTGGCAGAGCCTGACCGGCGCGGCCGGATTCGGCTTCCACATCGCCGCCGACTTCCCCGAACTGGAACTGCAGTTCTGGGCCATCAGGAGTCAATGAGATGACAGGTCCCATCACCGCCCCCCAGACCGATCAGCCCGATCCGTCACTGAACACGCTGCTGCACGCTGCAATCGACGGCGACTCGACGACATCAGGCACTGCGCCCCACACGCCGCAGGAACTGGAACAACCAGACCCTGAATTCCAACTGCGCGGCTTGGCCTACAACCCTTTGGCCGACGCTGCCATGCCGTTGTTCGGGCTGGTTATCCGTTTGCGCTCACTGGATCAGTGCAACGACGTGCCCGCCTTGTACCGCAGCGTGCATAACCAGATCACCACAATCCTCGAAGAAGTACGTCAATCCGACTACGACGATGCAACCCGGCTGGCCTATTCCTACAGCCTGTGCCTGCTGATGGACGAAACCGTCATGGCCACGCCTTGGGGCAAACACTCGACCTGGAGCGGTTGCTCCCTGCTCAGTGACATCCACAAGGAAACCTGGGGCGGCGAGAAATTTTTCACCGTGCTCTCACGCCTGCAAATGGACGCAGCCAAGTACCCACACCTACTGGAGCTCATGTACCTGTGCCTGTGCATGGGCCTTAAAGGCAAATACGCCCTGCAACCCAACGGTGATGGCGAGCGGCAAAAGATCATCGCCAAGTTGCACCGCACCCTCCGTGAACTGCGTGGCCCCGCGCCCGAACGCTTGACCGACCCTCTGAGCAACGTCGCCCCGCGCCACTACCGAGTCAACCAGCAGTGGCCGTGGTGGACGCCATGGGTCGCGGTCACGGCGGTGCTGGTAGTCGCTTACACGGTCTACGCCATACGCCTCAACGGCATTACCCGGGAAGTGCTGAACGCCCTCGACGGAGTACTCACGTTATAGCCCCGTCGCGCGAGCTGCCCGCGCTGAATCCCATCGTCTTCGACCCCGGCGGTTGAGCACGAGCCACGAATTGGCGCCCTGTGCGCCAGTACCCACCGTCAGGTCGACGGTGGCGACCTTCGGGTCGTTTTTATAAGCGCTACAAGGAGTTTTTCATGTCTACACCCGCATACATCAGGATCGAAGGCAAAACCCAGGGGCTCATCACGCAAGGCGCCTTTACCGGCGATTCGGTGGGTAATGTCTTTGTTGAAGGCCATGAGGACGAAATCCTCGTGCAAGCGATTAAACATTCGATCAAAACGCCCACGGATCCACAAAGCGGCCAACCATCCGGGCCTCGCGTGCATTCGCCCTTCATCTTTACCTGCGCCCTCAACAAAGCCATGCCACTGCTCAACACTGCATTGGTCAATGGCGAAACACTGACCAATGTTCTGGTCGAGTGGTACCGCACCTCAACCGATGGCAAGCAAGAGAAGTTCTATCGAACACTGTTTGAAGACGCCACCATCGTCTCCATCGATACCGTCCTTCCCCATGCTCAGGACCCGAGCAGTGCCAGCTACACCCAAGTCATTGAGGTCAGCCTGACCTATCGCAAGATCATCTGGGAACACCTGCTTGCCGGCACCGAAGGCTCGGACGACTGGCGCATGCCCAGTCGTGCTCAAGGTTAATACAACGGGCTGCCTGCTCTGGTAGGCGACGCTTTTTTCCTTCGCTACCTTCCAGCCCGTCGAGATCACGGGTTGGGCGGTAGCGTGCCTCAAGGAGGGCGCCATGCCCCGCCAAAGCGACTTGCGCTACACCTTCGAACCCAGCGGTGGCGCCGACTTCGAGGTCATCGAATTCACCCTTGATGAAGGCCTGTCCAAGCCCTTCACACTGGCACTGCAACTGGCCAGCTTTGATGCCGAACTGGACTTCGGCACGCTGCTGGACAAGCCCGCATTGCTGACGATCTGGCGTGGCGACACCCCGGTGCGCTACGTGCATGGCCTGATCAGCTCCTTGACCCAAGGCGACACCGGTTTTCGCCGCACCCGCTACAGCGCCGTGATTGAACCCGCACTAGCCCGCACCCGGCTGTGTTCCAACTGGCGGATCTTCCAGCAGCAAACGGTGCCGCAAATCCTCGACACCGTGCTCAAGGCCCATGGCCTGAACGACGTCGAACAACGCCTCAGTTACGACCACCAACCCCGCGAATACTGCGTCCAGGCCGGTGAAACCGACCTTGAGTTCATCGCCCGGCTGGCTGCCGAAGAAGGCCTGCTCTACACCTTCGAACACCGCGCCGACGGCCATCGTTTGATTGTCACCGACCGCGTCAGCGCCATCGGCACTATCGAGCCCAAAGACGCCTGCAACGTGCTGTACCAGGCCATGGCTGGCGGCGATCAACCGGAACCGGCGCTGCACCGCTTCCACTACACCGAACAGGTGCGCACCGCCCGCCAGGTGCAGCGCGACTACACCTTTACCCACCCGCGCTACGACCAGGAACACATCGCCACCGGCACCCAGCTCGAACACCAAGGCCGCCAGTACGAACGCTTCGATTATCCCGGCCGCTACAAGCGCGACATCGCGGGCAAGCCCTTCACCCAAACCCGCCTGAACGCCCTGCGCAGCGATGCCCGCATCGCCGAGGTCGAGGGTGACGACGCCCGTCTGCAACCGGGCAAATCCTTCGACCTGACCGACCACCCGCGCGAAGACCTGAACATCCGCTGGCGCACCGTGAGCATCGTCCACACCGGCCTCCAGCACAGCAGCCAACAGGAA
>NZ_LLWJ01000037.1:0-15884 GCF_001529285.1 Pseudomonas sp. TAA207
GGTAGACATCCGTGACTCCTCTGAAACAGAGGCGCTGACGCTAACGGATAAGCCTGATGATCATGCGTAGGAGGATTCTGAAACCTTTAAAAGAAACGGATCTATTTAATCGATCGCGCGGGTTTGACGTTACGCCCAGCGATCCGCCGCGGCGTGATCGCTAGCCCGCCCTTCTACCCAGCGCGGGCCGTCAGCGGTGTGTTCTTTTTTCCAGAAGGGTGCGCGGGTTTTCAGGTAGTCCATCACAAACGCACACGCGTCGAACGCCGCTTGGCGATGAGCGCTCGCCACCCCGACAAACACAATAGGTTCGCCCGGCTCCAGCGCCCCAATCCGATGCAATACGTGGAGTTTGAGCAGCGGCCACCGTTGTTGAGCTTCGACGACAATCTTGCCCAGCGCTTTTTCGGTCATGCCAGGGTAGTGCTCCAGAAACATACCCGCCACGTCGCGCCCGTCATTGAAGTCGCGCACGTAGCCGACAAAGCTCACCACAGCGCCTACACCCGCGTTGGCGGCATGCATGGCATTCACTTCGGCGCCCGGGTCAAAGGCCGCTGCCTGAACTCGAATGGTCATGTGCATCAGCCCCCCGTCACTGGCGGAAAAAAAGCTACCTCATCGCCATCGACTAGCGGCTCATCAGGTTTGCACAACTCTTCGTTACGCGCGCACATCAGATTAGCCTCCGTCAGAACCTGATAACTGCCGCGCTGCACCAGACACGATCGCAGTGTTTCAATCGTGGCAAATTCGCCCTTAACCTCCTCGTGATCGCACCCCAAGGCTTCGCGGTAGCGAGCGAAATACTTGACCTTAATTATCATGACTCAGCCGCCGTGAAATGCCCGCTCTTGCCGCCGAGTTTCTCCAGCACGCGCACGCTTTCGATAGTCATGCCGCGGTCGACCGCTTTGCACATGTCATAAATCGTCAAAGCGGCAACGCTGGCTGCGGTCAGTGCTTCCATCTCGACGCCGGTTTGCCCGGCAAGTTTACAACGCGCCACTACGAGTACCGCGTCAGTGCCGTGAGCGCTGAGTTCAACCTTGACGCTGGTGAGCATCAACGGATGGCACAACGGAATCAAATCGGAGGTTTTTTTCGCTGCCTGAATGCCCGCTATCCGCGCAACGGCAAACACATCCCCTTTGGGGTGCCCGCCACTGACGATCATGTCCAGCGTTTCAGCACGCATTCGTACAACCGCTTGTGCCACGGCCTCACGGGCTGTTACCGCTTTGTCGGTGACATCAACCATGTTGGCGCGGCCTTGAGAATCTAAATGAGTCAGCACAGGGTTACTCCATTCAAGTGCGCCGATTGTAAACCTCTGGGTTAATCAAGCGCACGTCCGATCAGCCAGTGGCCTCACACGCCTTATGCCCAAAGGGCTACAGCACGGCGATCCAGCGCGCGAATATCGCGTATTAGAACAAAGAATTGGCCCTGCTTTTACATTCGCCGTAAAAGATTAAAAAAAAGGACACCCCCGCCCATGAGCTTATTTGTTTCTATTGTTTTAAGTTTACTGGCAGGTTTTGCCGTGCCTTTACAAGCGGGCACTAACGCCAAACTGGGCGTTTTATTGGGTCATCCGCTGTGGGCCACGGCCGTTTCACTGCTGGTCAGTGGCGTGGCCATTATGCTGGTCATGCTGATATTTAAAGTCCCCCGTCCAAACCTGACGGCGCTGCAAGACGGTCCCTGGTGGATTTGGTTTGGCGGCATTGCCGGGGTTTTATATATCACCGCCGCCCTCATTCTGGTGCCACGCCTGGGGGCTCTCAACTTCATCATGGCGGTGATTGTCGGCCAACTGACCATCTCGCTACTGATCGATTATTTCGGTTTGGTCGGGCTGCCTAAACAAGCGATCAATGTACAAAAAATCATTGGCGTGAGTGTCGTACTGGCCGGCTTTCTTATTGCCGTGCGCAGTTAACGTTGAATATCCAGACGTGCACCTGTAGACCCGGAGCAGGGTTATTGCAGCGGCATTTAATAACAGCAATCACATTTAATAGGTGAGCAATGAGTTCTTTTACTGCGTATGACGCTATTGGCGATCGTTTCGAAGTGTTCACGGACACCGCCTCACAACGGTCTGTTGAAACCGAGACGTTCTTTCATATGGTGGGGGATATCAAAGGCAAGTCTGTATTAGACCTGGCGTGCGGTTACGGTTATTTCGGACGCGAACTGTATCGGCGGGGAGCCGCCCGCGTGGTAGGGGTCGATATCTCCGCAGCGATGATTGATCTGGCGCGCAAAGAGTCGGCACAGCATAACGAAGCCATTGAGTTTCA
Organism: Pseudomonas sp. TAA207; assembly: GCF_001529285.1. Lineage (NCBI taxonomy): Bacteria > Pseudomonadati > Pseudomonadota > Gammaproteobacteria > Pseudomonadales > Pseudomonadaceae > Pseudomonas > Pseudomonas sp. TAA207. The sequence goes on from NZ_LLWJ01000037.1 coordinate 2,310, forward strand.
TGTCGCCAACGTGTGCGACATGCCGGTGATGGGGCAATTCGAACGCGTTACCGCCGCCTGGCTGTTCAACTATGCCCAATCCACCGCCGAACTGGACGCCATGTTCAAGGCCGTGGCCGACAACATGCAAGCGGGTGGCAAGCTGATCGCCTACACCGTAGACCCGAGCTTTCGCCTGGACGACGGCAACTTCACTAAGTACGGCGTACATGTCAAAAGTGAAAATGCCCACGAAGGCGGCTTCCGTTGCCCGTCAGAGTTCGTCACCACGCCACCCAGCGAGTTCACCTTTTACCGCTGGAGCCACGAAGACTACGAACGTGCCATTCGCAAGGCGGGTTTCAGTGACTACCACTGGCAACGCCCGTTGATCTCCCAAGCCAATCGCCAGAAATTCCCTGAAGGCTACTGGGGTGACTTTGAGCGCAACTGCCTGCAAACCGGTCTGGTCTGCACCCTCTGACACCCTTTTTACTTGTATTGGAGTTCGACGTGGCCAACCCATCCAAAGCGTTTCCTCACTGGCCGGTGTTTAACGGCCCACTGACGGCGCAAATGACGGACCGCCAATTAATGGGCCTGGAAGAGCACTTCCAGCCCGGACTCAGCCTGGCCCTGCCACTAGCCGAGTGGCAGCAATTGACCCAGGCGCCAGCCAGCCTGCTGTGCCGTCGCGTGGAGGACGCAGAAGTGGCGCTGCCATTGCGCTTGGGGGCCGGGCGTTATCTGGCCGAAACAATGGACCCGCGTCTGGATGTGCTTAACCCGCCAATGATCACAATTGAAGGTGGCTGGATCGAGACCGGGCTGGATGAAGCCAAAGTCGACGGCGTGATGGATACCCTGCAAGGGTTGGGGCTGGACCGCAGCTGGATTGAAAAAGAAGTGCCGCGCCATACCCTGCACCTGCCCCGCTATGCGATCGGCAAGTACCCGGTGACCAACCTCGAATACAAGGCCTTTCTCGAAGACTCGCTACAGCCGCGCATCCCCAATAACTGGGCCTTTGGGCAGTTTCCGGTCGAACGTTCGAATCATCCGGTCTACGGGCTGCAGGCCGAAGATGCCGATGCTTACGTGGCATGGTTGAGCGCTCGATCAGGGCGCGCTTTTCGCCTGCCGACTGAAGCTGAGTGGGAATACGCCGGCGCCGGGCCTGAAAACTTCGAGTTTCCGTGGGGCGAGCGCTTTTTGCCGGAGCACGCCAACACGGCCGAGATGGCCATTTTCAACACCACCCCCGTGGGTATGTTTCCGTTGGGCGCATCGCCTTTTGGTTGCCTGGACATGGCTGGCAATGTCGAGGAATACGTGGCGGACAATTACGCGCCCTACCCCGGCGGCAAAGCCATCAACGATGACTTGGTGCAAGTGGTAGGCACGCATCGCATCGCACGCGGCGGCAGCTTTACGCGCTTTCGTGATTTGGCACGCAATTGCCGCCGCCATGGCAAATACCCGCGCGACATTTATGTAATGGGCTTCAGGCTCGCTGAAACGCTGTAACCCTGTCGAATAAAAAAATGCTGTTAATAGGAAAGGAATTCTATGAACCCGCTGCGCGTTAGAAACCAGGTTGATATTCATCTGAATGAGTCGGGTATCCCGGGTACGTTCTTCAGTTTCACAGGGCTTGAAGCGGACAAAGAGCACATCGTTATTAAACTGGGACCGGCCTCTCTCAACAGTCCTTTGGTGCGTTTGCATTCGGAATGCCTCACCGGGGATGTGTTCAGTTCCCAACGCTGCGACTGCGGCCCGCAATTGTCCGAGTCCATTGAGCGCATGCACGAAGAAGGCGGTTATCTGATTTACCTGCGCCAAGAAGGCCGCGGGATTGGTTTATATGCCAAGTTAGAGGCCTACCGCCTGCAAGACACCGGCATGGACACGTTCGAAGCCAATCAGCATTTGAACTTCGGGGAGGACGATCGGGACTTCACCGAAGCCGCCAACATGTTGAAAGCCCTGGGCGTACAACACTGCCGCGTGATCACCAATAACCCGGAAAAAGTGGTCGCCTTGCAAAACAATGGCGTGCAGGTCGACGACGTAATCCCGACCGGTGTTTTTTTGACCCAACATAACCGCCCTTATTTACAAGCCAAGATCAATAAAAAGAACCACCACATCAACTTGTTCAAATAAGTCTGGCCGTTAATACAGGTGTGAACTCAACGGCATGACGCACGCTTACATTATTCAGGATGAATAACCATGAAACACTTCGGCCCTATCAGCGGTATTGCCACGTTTAAAGATTGCTATGTCGCCACCGCAGGCTATGACAATCAGGTCATTCTCTGGGACGCAAAAACCAAAACCCCCATCCAGCGCGTGGTGCATGACCACCTGGCCAACCAGTGTGCGTTCAACCCCACCGGCACACTGCTGGTCAGCGCCAGCAGCGATTACACCGCGCGTGTCTGGGAAGTCCCGAGCCTGCGCATGAAGGCGGTTTTAATTGGTCACGACGATGACATCGAAATGGCAGCCTTCTCGCCAGACGGCCAGACCATCGCCACCTGCTCACGCGACCATACCCTGCGTATTTTTGATCTCAATGGCCGCACCCTGCGCATCCTCAAAGGCCACACCGCCGACGTGATCTCGGTGTGCTGGGCGGTGGATGGCGCGACGCTGGTGTCGAGCAGCGACGACGGCTCGATCCGCCGCTGGGATGCAATGACCGGCGAGCAACTGGAAATCATCGACTTGGGTGGCGTTGAAACCGACACCGTGGCCCTGTCGCGTGACGGGATCATTTTCGCCGGGGATGACGAAGGCAAAATATCGTTGATCAGCGCTCAAGGCACTTATCTGCAACCGGCGCATACGGCGGGTATCAAGCGCATCATTTGGGATGACGCCCAACGCCTGTTGATCAGCCTCAGCTATGACCGCTCCGTGATGCTCTGGCACCTGAACAGCCACAATCGGCTGGAAAAAACCGCCGAGACCTCGCTGCCGAGCATCATCTGGCCACGCAGTTGCGCCCTGCTTGGCGAAGACCAAATCGCATTCGTGACCTTCGGCTCGTGCTACGCCACCTGGAACTTCCGCACCCAGATCTGGGACTTGGGCGGCATCGAGCCTGCCATCAGCCTGAACGCGGTCGCACTGGTCAACGACGACATTTTCAGCATCGGCGACGCGGGCATCCTGCACGTCAACGGCGTCGCCAACACCAAGGCTGGCAGCCTGTGCAACTTCTTGCTGCCGTTTGGTGACAGTGTGCTGACCGGCGGCCAAATGGGCACCGTATTCGATGCACGCACCGGCCAGGCCATTTACCAGCACCGCTCACCGTTAAACTGTGGCACCACGTTTATCAAAGATGGCCAGTTGCACGCCGCCATTGGTACGTACACCGGTGAAGCATTGATCTTCAAGCTGCAACACCAGCAACCGGAGTTCCTCACCGAAGTGGCCATGCACAACAACGCCATCAAAGGCATTGCCGCTGACGAGACCTTCATATTCAGCGTGTGCGCCACCGCCGCTGCCGCCTTTTTCAACATTGCTGACTTCACTGAACACACCTACCTGGACCAGGCGCACGACCGAATCTCCAACGGTTGCACACAAATCCAGGGCGGCTTCGCCAGCATCGGTCGCGACCTCAAGCTGCGCCTGTGGCGTGATGGCGAAAGCGAAGTGTTCGAGACACCGCATCACCACTCCATCAAATGCATTGCCATCTCCAAGGATCAGAACCTGATCGCCACCGGCAGTTACGGCGGCACCGTAGCCCTGTTTGATGTGCGCACCCGCCGTTGGGAGAAGTTCGAAAAACCAACCGCCAGCGGGATATCCTGTCTGACCCAGGCCGCCAACGGCAATGGTTTCCTGGCCAGTGCGTATGACGGGCGTATTTACCCGATCGCGGCCCGTGCAGGCGGGCATTTAGTGTCATGACTTATTTCACCGAAGTCGACTTTCAGCACATGCAACACGCGCTGTCGTTGGCCGAACGTGGCAGCCATTCCACATGGCCCAACCCTCGGGTGGGCTGTGTGATCGCTCACGGTAATTGTGTGGTGGGCGAAGGTTGGCATCGGCGGGCCGGTGGCCCGCACGCAGAAGTGTTCGCCTTGCGCCAGGCCGGCGCCCTGGCCAAAGGCGCCACGGCCTACGTCACGCTGGAGCCGTGCAGCCACGTTGGCCGCACGGGGGCGTGCCATCAGGCATTGATTGAAAGTGGCATCAGTAAAGTCATGGTGGCCCTCGAAGACCCGTTCAAGCAGGTCAACGGCCAAGGTATCGCCGAACTCAAAGCGGCCGGTATCGAGGTCAAGGTGGGGTTGATGCGTGAGGCGGCCAGTGAGCTGAACCGAGGTTTCCTCTCCAGCATTGAGCGCCAGCGCCCTTGGGTGCAGCTGAAAATGGGCATGAGCCTGGACGGGCGCACTGCGCTGAGTAATGGCCGTTCGCAATGGATCACCGGGCCCAAGGCGCGAATGGATGTACAACACTGGCGTGCCCGCTGTGCGGCCATCATCACCGGCAGCGGCACGGTGTTGGGAGACGACCCGTTACTGACGGTGCGCCAACCTTCATCGCCTGAGGCCGTGGCGCCCATGCGCGTGGTACTGGACAGCAGCGCGCGCGTGCCGGCCGGGGCGCAAGTGTTTAACGCCAGCGCACCGAGCCTGCATGTGTTGCACAACGACACGCCATTACCCCAGGCGCCCACCGCTGAAGTGTTGCGTGTGGACGGCGATATCTATGGGCTGGATCTGCATGAACTGCTGTGCCAGCTCAGCCTGCGCGGCCTGCACGAGGTGATGGTCGAAGCAGGCCCCACCTTGGCGGGCGCCTTTCTAAAGGCCGGGCTGGTGGACGAAGTGCTGGTGTATATGGCGCCCAAACTGCTGGGTGATCTGGCACGTCCGTTGGTGCACATGCCGGAGCTGGTTCACCTCAAGCAAGCGCTGGACTTCACCCTGTTTGACGTCACACAACTGGGTGAAGATTTGCGCTTGCGCTTGCGGCCGGTTCAGGTGGCGGGCGCACCATGACCCAGCACTTGCCTGACTTGCTCACGCAGCCAGATGTGGGCCGGGTCTTCACCAAAACGGTTGTGCCAGATCTGTACGAACGGAAACGGCGGAATCGGCAAGGGCGGGCTGAGGCTGACCAGGTCATCGTCAAGCGGGGCATTGTCCAGGGTGCGGGTGGCCACCGTGAGGATCAGGTCGGTGTTGCTGATCATGCTGGGCGCGGTGCGCCAATGGGGAACGCTGACCGCAATGCGCCGCTGCAACCCTTCGGCGCGCAACAGGCGATCAATTTCACCATTGGTGCAGCCGTCCACCGACACCGAAATATGCGGGCGCAGCAGGTAATTGTCCAAGTCCAGTTGGCCGCTGGCTGGCAGCGTACTGCGGTCCAGCAGGCAAGAAAACGTTTCTTCAAACAGCACTTCACTGGAGATGTCTGCTGTCAGGTGGGGGAACACGCCCAATGCCAGATCAATCTTGCCTTGGGCGATCTGTTCAAACATGCCGTGACGGCTGTCCTGAGTGACCACCAGCGTGGTGTTGGGCGCCTGGGCGCGCAATTGGCGCAACAATTTGGGCAACACAATTGCGGCGCCGTAGTCGGACATGGCCAAACGGAATGTGCGATGGGAGTTGGCCGGCACGAAGTCGATCGACTTGCCGAGCAGGATTTCGATCTGGCTGAGGATCTCCTTGAGCGGTGCCTGAAGGTTTTGCGCCAGGGCACTCAACACCACTTCGCTGCCCTGACGAATCAGGATCGGATCGTCGAGCAGTACCCGCAGCTTGCTCAGCGAATGGCTGATGGCCGGTTGGCTCAAATGCAATCGGGCGCCGGTACGGGTCACGTGTTTTTCAGTCAGCAACGCGTCGAGCACCACCAACAGGTTCAAATCAATATTGCGCAGTAAAACCATGACCATCCTGTCATTCACCAATCCGGGACTACCTGCCCGATACGGAGCGCATCATGCTTCAACTCAAACGGATTATTGAAACCGCGCTTTACGTGGAAGATCTTACAGCAGCGAAAAATTTTTACTATAAAACGCTCCATTTGGAGGTCATGGTCGAAAGCGACGTGCTCGTTGCATTCAACGTCGGCGGGCTCAACACCTTGCTGCTGTTTAAACGCGGCGCCTCACGGCAAACCAAATACCTGAGTGGCGGCGAAATCCCCCCGCACGATGCCCGTGGCTGGATCCACGTGTGCTTTGCCATCGACACCGATGACATGCCCGGCTGGGAGCAAAAACTGCGCGACAGCGGCGTGGCCATCGAAGGCCGAACCAAGTGGCCCAAAGGCGGCTCCAGCATCTATTTTCGCGACCCCGACCACAACCTCATCGAACTGCTCACGCCGGGCTGTTGGCCGATTTACTGACTGCATCTTTAAGGAAAAAGATCATGGCACACGTTGCAGCAAGCACTCGCCCGTTAATCCGGCACAAAACCCTTTGGGCCATGACTGGACTCGTACTTGGCGGTGTGGCATGGGGCCTGTGGTACGCGCGGCAACCGGCCGCAGCCGGTTATGTGGCGGCGCCGGTCAAGGTCGCAGTCGCGCCCGTCAGTCAGCAGCCGTTTACCCGCTATCTGCAAGCCATCGGCGAACTGGAAGCGGTCGAAGAAGTCAGCGTGCCCGCCGAAGTAGGTGGGCGCATCGTCGAGCTGCCGATTGAGTCCGGCCAACGCGTTGAACGCGGGCAGGTGCTGGTGCGCCTCAACGATGCGCCGCAACGCGGGCAAAAGGTGCGGTTGCAAGGTCTGGTCGATAACGCCTTCGTACGCCTTGATCGCCTGAAAAAACTGATCCATTCCAACGCTGTTTCGCGCGAGGCACTGGACGATGCCCAGGCCCAATACACCACGGCTCGCGGCGCCTTGCAGGAACTGATGGCGCAGATTGAACAACGCACCATTCGCGCGCCTTTCGCCGGCACATTGGGTATTCGCAAAGTGCATGTGGGGCAATACGTCAACCCCGGCGATACGCTGATCAACCTGATCGGCAACCAAGGCCTGTACGTCAACTTCAGCGTGCCGGAGCAAGCCATGGCGCACTTCAAAACCGGCAGCCCTTTGCTGATTGAGCTTGATGCGCTGCCCGGCCAACCGTTAACGGCCGTGGTCAGCAGCGTCGACCCGTTTTTGGATAGCTCGCGCACCTTAAGCCTTCAGGCACGCCTGCAAGACCCGCCCGCCGCCGCCCTGCCACGCATGTTCGCCCGCGTGCGCCTGCCTCAGGCCATGCCGGAAAACACCTTGAGCCTGCCCGAAACCGCCGTGACCTACAGCGCCTACGGCGAGGACGTGTACCTGGTACAACCGGCCCTCGATGCTCAGAGCGCACCCACCGTACGGCGCGTGTCAGTCAAGACCGGCGAGCGGCGCGATGGCTGGGTCGTGATCAATCAGGGCGTTGCGCCCGGCGATCAAGTGGTGACGTCAGGCCAAATCAAACTCAGCGACGGCGCCAGCATCGACCCCATTACCAGCACCGCTCTCGCGGCCGATGGGGGAACACAGCCGTGAAGTTCACCGACATTTTTGTCCACCGCCCGGTGCTCGCGCTGGTGGTCAGTTTGATGATCCTGCTGGCGGGGCTTAAAGCCTACATGGGCTTGCCGGTGCGTCAGTACCCGCTGCTGGAAAGCTCTGTGATCACGGTCAGCACCGACTACCCCGGGGCACCCGCCGAGTTGATGCAAGGCTTTATCACGCAGCCGATCAACCAGTCGCTGGCCTCGGTAGAGGGCGTCGACTACGTCAGCTCGTCGTCAGTCCAGGGCCACAGCGTGATTACCCTGCGCATGGCCCTCAACCAAGACTCGGCCAAGGCACTCAGCGAGGTAATCGCCAAGGTTAACCAGGTCAAATACCGCCTGCCCGAGCAAGCCTACGACCCGGTCATCGAGCGCTCGGCCGGCGACGCCACCGCTGTGGCCTACGTGGGGTTTGCCAGCACAACGTTATCGGCGGCGGCCATGACCGACTACCTGAGCCGTGTGGTGCAACCCTTGTTCGCCACAATTGAAGGCGTGGCCAAGGTCCAGACATTTGGCGGCCAACACCTGGCGATGCGCCTGTGGCTCGACCCGCAACGCATGGCGGGTCACGGCATCAGCGCCGATCAGGTGGAACAGGCGATCCGTGCCAACAACTTTCAGGCGGCGCCCGGTCAAATCAAAGGCCAGTACGTGGTGTCGTCGATCCAGGTCAACAGCGACCTCAATACCCTCGAAGAATTTCGCGACATGGTGATCAGCAATCGCGGCGATCACCTGCTACGCCTGCGCGATATCGCCGAGATCGAACTGGGTTCCGCCGCCTACGAAACCAGCGCCCTGATGGACGCCAAGCCCGCCGTTCACCTCGGGCTATACGCCACCCCCAAAGGCAACCCGCTGCTGATCGTCGCAGGCATCAAACGCCTGCTGCCCGACATCCAGAAAACCCTGCCGCCCGGTGTCGAAGTGGCGCTGGCCTTCGAGACCGCGCACTTTATCGAAGCCTCGATCCTGGAAGTGATCGAAACCTTGCTAGAAGCGATTTTGATCGTGGTGGTGATCATCTTCCTGTGCCTGGGCTCGTGGCGCACGGTGCTGATTCCGATCCTCAGCATCCCGCTGTCGATGCTCGGCGCACTGGCACTGATGGCGCTGTTCGGCTTCAGCATCAACCTGCTCACATTGCTGGCGATGGTGCTGGCCATCGGGCTGGTGGTGGACGATGCGATTGTGGTCACCGAAAACATTCACCGCCACATCAAGGACGGCCTCGCGCCGTTGCAAGCCGCCTTGATCGGCGCGCGGGAAATCGCCTCGCCAGTGATTGCCATGACCATCACCCTGGCCGCGGTGTACATGCCCATCGGGCTGATGAACGGCCTGACTGGCGCGCTGTTCAAGGAATTCGCCCTGACCCTCGCCGGAGCGGTACTGGTATCGGGCGTCATCGCCCTGACCTTGACCCCGGTAATGTGCGCCAAACTGTTGCCCGCCGGCCAAAGCGAAGGTCGCATGAGTCGATTGGCCGAGCGCTTCTTCGATCGTTTATCGCGCCGCTATCAACGCGGTCTGTTGCGTTCACTGCGCGCACGCGGTGCGGTGCTGGCGTTCGGGGGGCTGGTGCTGCTCAGCTTGCCGTTGCTCTATGGCCAGGCCGATAAAGAGTTGGCACCCAATGAAGACCAAGGCAACTTGCTGTTGGCGATCAAGTCTCCGCAACACGCCAACCTCGACTTCGTGGAGCGCTACGCCGCCCAATTGAGCGAGCTGCTGGCCAAGCTTCCGGAAACCACCAGCACCTGGATCATCAACGGCACGGATGGAGTGGCGGCGAGTTTTGCCGGGGTCAACTTCAGTGAGTGGGATAAGCGCGAGCGCAGCGCCGTCCAGATTCAAAGCGAGCTGCAACAGGCTGTCGACGCAGTGGAAGGCGACTCGATCTTCGTCTTCCAGATGCCGCCGCTGCCCGCCTCCACCGGTGGCTTGCCGGTGCAATTGGTGATTCGCAGCACCGAAGACTACCGCGCGCTGTATCAGGCCATGCACGAGATCAAACAGCAGGCACGGGCCAGCGGGTTGTTCGCCGTGGTCGACAGCGACCTGGACTTCAACAACCCGGTGACCGAGGTGCGCATCGACCGCAGCAAGGCCAACAGCCTGGGTATTCGCCTGCAAGACATCGCCAGCACCCTGGCGGTGCTGGTGGGCGAAAACTACACCAACCGTTTTGGCTTGCAGGGCCGCTCCTATGACGTAATCGCGCAGACCCAGGCCAATCAGCGCCTGACCCCGCAATCGCTCAATGGCTTTTACGTCAGCACCGACCGCGGCGTGCAAGTGCCGCTCGCCACCGTGGTCAGCCTGCACAGCGACATCCAGCCCAACCGCCTCAAACAGTTCAACCAGCAAAACTCGGCCACCTTCCAGGGCATCCCGGCGCCGGGCGTGAGCCTGGGCGAAGCGGTGGCCTTTCTGGCCAACCAGAGCGCGCACCTGCCTGCCAGTTTCAGCCATGACTGGCAATCGGATTCGCGGCAATTTATCCACGAAGGCAACGCGCTGATGCTGACCTTCCTGTTCGCCCTCATCGTCATCTACATGGTGTTGGCCGCGCAGTACGAAAGCCTGCGCGACCCGCTGATCATCCTCATCACCGTGCCGCTGTCGATCTGCGGCGCCTTGATTCCGTTGGCGCTGGGCTGGGCGACGCTCAACATCTACACGCAAATCGGCTTGGTGACCTTGATCGGCCTGATCAGCAAACACGGCATCCTGATGGTCGAATTTGCCAACGAACTGCAACAGGCCAGCGGCTGCTCACCGGCCCACGCCATCATCCGCTCGGCGCGCATTCGCCTGCGGCCGATATTAATGACCACCGCAGCGATGGTGGTGGGCCTGGTGCCGCTGCTGTTCGCCAGCGGCGCAGGTGCCAGCAGCCGTTTCGGACTGGGCATCGTGATCGTGGTGGGCATGGTGGTGGGCACGTTGTTTACATTGTTTGTATTGCCGTCGATTTATACGTTGATTTCCAAACGTCGTGTGCCGGAGCACGCTCCCCACCCCGCTGAGCTTAAGCCCCTTTACAGCAAGGCATAACGGGCTTAGGCCTCATGTTGTAGCGGCTAAACAGCTTCGAAAAAGTAGAAATCCCCTGACACAAGGGGCATTTCTACGTTCAATTCCTGCTTTCAATTTTCAAGCGCCTCAGCACATCCCTAACGAGCGGAGCCAGCCACAAGCCATCGTCATTCTGCATACGGTGATGGCTTGGGAGCCCTAATTACGCGCCCATTACGCCGAACAACGGGTCGGGGTGGACTATCAGGCAGCGATCAAGCCCCCTACGCGCACGCCCGAGCTGCAACCGCCTCTACACACACGAATCAATATCGAAATCGACCGCCTGGCCCACCACATGGCTCCCGATCAACGCGGCAATGGCTTGATCGTCGGCGTTCACTGCGACGGGGCGGCGTGTCAGGGCTTGCCAGGCGACGCTCTGCACGGCCTGCGCCGGGTGCAACGCGGGTGTCGCTGACGGGTCGCCTTTTTCGCCTTTGAAGATGGCCATCAGATCCTCCGTAATGGCGGTTTTCTCCGTCAACGCGGCAGGTAATGGCAAGGCCTGTACCGCTTTCACTGCACTGCCAGGGTCTTTGGTGAAGTTGCGGATGGACGTCAGCCCTTCCAGCATGGGCAGCGCGCGGCCGGTGACGGTGTCAAAGGCTGTGATGCTCGGCAAACCCACCTTGCCGCGAAACACCGGGGTGCCCAGGCTCGGGATAATCAGCCCCATCAGGAAGCGCGGGTCATGGCGTTTCACGCTCAGGCCCACACTGGCCACGGCAATGGCTACACCCACCACGCGCTCGGTGGTCACCAACAGCGACAACTCGTTGTTGGACTCATTGTCGAAAAAGATCCCGCGATAACGAAAGTAGTCACTGAATATCTCGCGCTCATTCAAGGCCGCATTCATGAACCAGGCGCGAGAGTCGTGCACATGTTCATCAAACAGGCGGATGATCGGCAACACGCTGTCGTTCCGTGATTTGCCATTTTCCCCAAACAGCTTGGCGTAGCTGAGTTCTCCGTCCCGGCGCATGTCGGCATAGTGCTGCGCTTCATCTTGCTCGTTGGTCATGTAGACCAACCCGCCGAGCGCGGTATTAATGAGCGTGCCAAAACTGAAAATCTCACTGGCGGTCATGTTCCATTCCGGCACGTAATCGCGTCGAAAGTCGGCCATGCCGTTGAGCAACTGACGGCAATCCAGGTTGGGTTCGTACAACTTGCTGGTGTTGAAGGTGATCGGCTCCTTGGTGTTGGTGCGAAGCTCATATTCCAATTTGGTGGCTTCGTGGGCTGTTTTGGTGGCCTGCTGGATCTCGGACAAGACAGGCGCAGGATCGCCCGCAAGGATGGCGACATCCTCCTTCAACTGCATGGCGTGTAATGCCGAAAAAGCAGTGATTTCATCGCGGGTCATGTCGTTAGCCGTGCCGTACTTCGTGACATTGCCGTACGCCTGCGTATGACTGGCCCGCCCCTTGGCGTAACGGCTGATGCGCCAACCGGTAATCAACCCCGCTTCGCGCTTCATCACTTCTTCCAGAGGGCCATTGTCCATAGCGTCCAGCCAGGTGTTGAAGCGGTGGGTGACGGTGGGGCCGACGTCGAATTCACTTTCAGTTTCGGTTTTCATGACCAACCATGGCCGTTCATCTTTCAATACCGTGCTGAAAGCTCTTGGAGGCGCTTGCAAGGGAGCGCCGACCTTATAGGCTTCGTCAAACATATGGTGCAAAGCGATCTGCGATAACACTTCATGCCCGCCCTCAGATGCCCTCCCCTGATCGCCGGGTGGGTAACCGCCACCGACATCGGAGTGCATACCGGGGTAAATGTATTCCGCAGTGCCTTTGCGGTAGGTGGACGGGCACATCGGGTCATCCGGGTTGGCTTTGCGCCGGATCGAATCCACCGGGAAACAACTGCGTTGCTCATGGGCCGCCACCATGTGCACGCAGTGCTCAAGGAACTTTTCGTCATCACTCAAGCGCAGGCTGCCATCGGCCCAGCCCATGTGCCCGGCGGCAAACGGCACCAGATACGGCAGGCCCACCGACGCCACGGTATCGAACAGCCCCAGGAACACAATCTTGATCGGCAGGCCGGCAAACAGGTAACAGGTTTCGCCTGCTACCTCGACCTTGGTCAAGGCTTCGAGCCAGTTGGCAAACGCCCGCGCCTCGGCTGCTCCGCGTGAAAAACCGTACACGAACAGGCGCACGGCTTTTATTTCGGGAGTGGTCTTGGATGCGTGGACGGCATCAATTTGGGTTTTAAGTGCTGCCAGCGGTGCTTCCAGCACTTCTTTGCGCCGGCCATAGCTGTTTTTAAATATTGATGCGCCAAGGAGATCTTCGGTGAGGCTGGTGCCCATTTTCTGCACCAGAGCATATGCATCACCCGTATCCAAATAGGTGTCGCCTGAAGCTCTTTTCAACGCGTCAATCAAGCGGGTAATTCCCCAATTGATTCGGTTCTCACCGCCCACCGACACAGTCAGGCCCTGATTATCAGGCGCAAACTCACCTATTTCTTTGAACTCGGTGCCTACACCTTGCATGTAATAACGATAAAAGCCTTCCAGCACTTCTCCTTCCTTCCCAGAACCTCCCAGGCTCGCATGGTAAAGACGAGCGACATTGGTCGTCGTCGAAGGCAGCGCCTTGCTATCTGACGGTTCATGGTTGTTAGTGCCGTCAAAGCAAAGAGTGACGGTAATGATCTTCATGCAGGGTGCACCCGCGTAAACCTTGCCCGCCGCATGCGCCTCATCCATCGCCTTTTGCTCAAACGGCTGGTAAGCCGCCTGTTGAATTCGATAGTTACGTAGCACATCAGCCGGGGCCCCAGGCAATAAGCCACCCTCTTTGAAATCAGGCGTCGGGCTAAGGAAGGCTGGAGATGGTTTTTTTACAGGTGCATTTATGGCTTCGGACATGTGGCCGGCTCCTCCATTTTTTGAGGGAACTTATAAGGGTAGTTAGGCG
>NZ_LLWJ01000038.1:0-17181 GCF_001529285.1 Pseudomonas sp. TAA207
TCGGCAGCGACTACAGGTGATGAATGCAGGCCTGTAGGCGTTGACGAGTAACGCGCGGCGACAGAGTCGTCGTGAAGCCTTCAATCTTGGTGTGTCAGATACTGCGCGGTGATCGGGTTTACGACCGCTTCGCGGCCGATCGCAGCCTCGTGCCTCGGCAGCGACTACAGGTGATGAGTGAGCTGCTGGTTAGAGCTTCCATTCAAGGCCCAGGCTGACGGTGCGTGGATCACCCCAGAACACGCCGTTATAGAAACCAACGTTGTCGTAGTATTTCTGATCCAGCAGGTTTTTAACGTTCAATGTAGCCGATACATGGGGGTCGAATTCGTAGCGGGCCATCAGGTCGACGAGGGTGTAGGACTTCTGAGTAATATTTTCCTTCACGGTGATGTGTTCGCCATCGGCGTCTTTTTCGCCTGTCGGGCGCCAGGCACCGCGGAATATGTCGCTCTGCCAGTTCACGGCGGCGCCCACGGTCATGGCCTTCCAGTTGCCTGGCAGGCGATAGCTGCTGGCAAGCTTGACCATGTTCAAGGGTGATGTGCTGTTCATGCGGTTGCCGTCACCGTCCCGTGAGTGGGTGTAGGTGTAACCCGCCATCATGTTCCAGTCGTGCATGATTTCACCGGCCAGCTCTATTTCAAAGCCATTGACCTTGTTGCCTTTGCCAGCGGATTTGTAATATTCCTCACCGTTAGGACCCCGGGGTACGGAATCGTCGATGACGGGCACGTTGTCTTGTTTGCTCCAAAACACGGCACTGGAGAGGTTCAGGCGCTCATCCATAAAACTGCCTTTAATGCCCACTTCATAGTTACTGCCGACCACCGGTTCCAGGTAGGTCTTGTTGACCGTTTTCTCGTCAGAGGGATTAAAAATATCGGTGTAGCTCACGTAAGCCGTGAAGTGTTCGGTGAAGTCATACAGCAGCCCCGCATAAGGGGTGAGCATGTCGTTGTGTTGCTGGGTAACCTTAGTGGCTTGAGTGAGTTGGTAGGTATTTTCGTCATATTCCTTGCTGCTGTTTGAGCTTTTCCAACTGCCATAGCGTGTTCCCAGTACGGCATGCCAGTCATCCGTCAGGTTAAAGCGCGTGGCCAGGTAACCCGCTTTTTGCTTGATGATGTCTCGGCTGCCCTCACGCCCGGTATCGATGTCATTGAACTTGGGCACGCTGTCCAAATCGCTCCAGTCAGGGATCACCCCGTAGTTATCGGGATTACGCTCGATTAACCAGGGTGACGTGTTGTCGTTTTTGGCTTGCCCATATCCGAGCATCAGATCGTGGTCGCGCCCGAACAGCGGGTATGTACCTGAGACATTGATGTCGACGGCCGTCATGTATTCTTCGCCGGTCATGTGCTTGCTGTTGGCGAGCATTCCGCTGCGGTCCGCGTTGGGGAAGCCCGCACTGGCGTTGTACACAGAGCCGTCTGAATCGCTGGTGCGATAGGTGTAGGCCGCTTTAAGCCGCCAGTCATAGAACAACCGCTGATCGAGGGTGGCAAACGCGGTTTTATCCTTCATGGGCCATGAGCTCCACGGAGCAACCCAGTTGGTGGAGCGGCCCAGATGGGCTTTTTCGCCTGTGCCCGTCCAATACGGCAGCGTACCCCACGTGGTGCCTTTTACTTGCTTGTCTTGATAGTCATAACCTACGGCGACGGTGGTGTCGTCTGTCAGGTCGGCTTCCAGAATTCCGTAAGCCACTTCGCGCTTGAGGGCGTAGTTGTCGCGGAAGGATTTACTGTCGCGGTAAGCCAAAACGGTACGCCCGCGCAAGCGACCGTCAAATGCCAGCGGGCCACCCACATCCACGAAGCTGTAATAGTCGTCGTAACTGCCGCCGCTAACGCCGACCTTGGCTTCAAGTTCGTGGGTGGGGCGTTTGCGGATCATGTTGATGGTGCCCGAAGGATCGCCAGCGCCGGTAGTCAGGCCGGTGGCGCCACGGATGACTTCGATGCGGTCGTAGATGATGGTGTCGGCGTCAGACTTCATGAAGCTGAAGGTGTTGAGCATTCCGTCAATCTGGAAGTTACGGATGGTGTAACCGCGCGATGAATAGCTGACCCGGTCCGAGTCGTTGTGCTGCACCACCACGCCGGTGGTGTGGCGCATGGCTTCGGTCAGGGTGTTGAGGTTGAAATCGTCCATTTCCTGGCGGGTGACCACCGAAATCGACTGAGGTGTTTCGCGAATGCTCAGGTTGAGTTTGGTCGCAGTACTTGTAGAGCCGGTGGTGTAGGCGCCGGTGTTCTCAGTCGTTGCGCCCAGTCCTTGGGCAGTGATGCGGGTGCTATTGAGTTCCAGTGAACTGGCGCTTTTTTGGCTTTCATCCTTGATCTCGGTGTCTGCCAACAGGTGCGGGCTGAGTGCACTGCTGAGCAGACCGAGGGTTAACGTCATCGAACGGGTCATGGGCGCGTACATCGCTGCCGGCTCCTTGTCATTGTTGTGAAGTTGCTTAGTGCTTCAAACGAATGACAAGGCTGGGAATTAGCTAATCGAGAACGATTCTTGTTTCTTGATATTTCTTTGGGGAACTTAAAACGGCGGAGCGGTGGGCGCCCCGCGGTTTAATTATTGCTTGGCGATTTCGCCGGGCGTTGGGTGCTTGGGTCGGAGCAGGCTGAAATCGATCAACGCTTTTTGCGGGCGGGAGTAGGGGTCGCCAATCAATTGAGGTCGGGCGACGAATTGATCGCTGACCAAACTTTTTTTGTCGTCCAGCTCATTGGCCGTGAGCCCGGCCAAATCAGTCCAGGTGTGGATGAACTGTGAGCTGCTGTAGGGGCGGCTCAGGTCGCTGGCAAAATTCCAGGCATGAGTTTCACGCCATTTGGGCGAGGCCCATACCATGAACGGGATGGTGTACATCGGCGCTGTCGGTTTGGCTTCATTGCGGCCCAATGTGTCATGACCCACTGAGTCAAAGACGTCTTCGCCATGGTCTGACAGGTACAGCAAGAAGCCATTAGGGTCGGTCTTGGCGAAGTCTTTGATCAGGCTCGACACCACAAAATCGTTGTACAGCACGGCATTGTCGTAGCTGTTGTAGGTCGGCACCTGATCGTCGCTCAAACCGCTTGGCACGCCGGTACGGTCGGTGAACGTGTCGAACGTAGGCGGGTAGCGGTACTGGTAGCTCATGTGCGTACCGAGCAGGTGAATCACGATCAACTTGCGCGGTGCACTGTCGGCCAGGATCTTGGAGAACGGCGCCAGTACGTCGCCATCGTATTGGCGGGCGTTCTGGTTACGGTTGTTGTTGAGGTAGACCTGTTCGTCGGCTTGTTCGGAGAACGTGGTGAGCATGGTGTTGCGCTTGGTCATGGTCTGTTGATTGGTCACCCAGAAGGTTTTATACCCCGCCTGTTTCATCACGCTCACCAGCGAAGGCGTGCTCAGGTACAGGTCCGGGTTCTCTTCGTCAGCAAAGGTCAGCACTTGTTGCAGCGCTTCGATGGTGTAGGGGCGCGGGGTCACCACGTTGTCGAATATGGCCAGTTGGTCGCGTAATTTGTCGAGGTTGGGTGTCGTCTTGCGCTGATAACCATAGAGGCTCATGCGCTGGCGGTTGGTTGATTCACCGATGACGAGCACCAATGTGGTCGGTTTGCCGGCTTCATTGTCTTTGAGGTGGGTCAGTGGCGGGATCTTGCTGGCGCTGGCGAGCATGCCTTGCATGTTGTCCAGTTGCTCCAGGTAGCGGCGATAAGCTACCACCATCTGCCATGGCACCGCCGGTTCCACGCGGCTTTCGAAGCTTTCCATCGCTGCGGCCATGGTGTCGTGCTTGAGGGTTTGTTTGATCAGCGGGTATCCGATGACGGCCACCAGGATGCCGACGGCTGCGGCCCATGCCTGAACGCGGGGCAAGTACACCGGTCGCAGGCGGCTCCACAGGAATACGGCAATGGCGGTGTGGGCCAAAAAGGCCAGCACCATCCACCAGGCAAAATATTGGGTCAGGTATTCACCCGCTTCGGAGATGTTCGACTCGAACATGATGAAGATGACGCTCTGGGAAAACTCCTGCTGATAGATGAAGAAGTAGCCGAGGCTGGCCATGGAACAAGCCCACAACACTACGCCGATAATCGCTGCCAATGCGCGGGTGCGGGCGGGGAAGAGCAGCATCGGCGCCAACCAGATGGCACTCATCACAAAGGCTTGTCGAAACCCGGAGAAGCCCGAGGTGCCTGTGAGCTGGATCAGTAACTGAGTGATGCCGGAAAAGTACCAGAAAAACAGGAACAGCCAACCCAGACCTGCCCAATCGAAACCTTTTGCAGAGGTGTTACTGCGTTTGAACATCCCCATACCGCGCTCCAGCTGATAACCACTTGGATGGTTGGCACTGCAATGCGCGGCCAACGCGTCAGTGCTGCTTCAAGGCTGAGCAGCAACACAGTGTTTAAGTATCAACAAGGGCATGTGAAAACTTTGTTGCGGGGGGAGCGGCGAGCCAGGCTCGCCGTGGCGGGCCTGTGTCAGGCGATGCGCGGGGTGTTGTGGGAAACAGAAAGCGGGGATTGAACGAGGGCCAACTGTTGACGCAACTTTTCGACCTGTTGCAGCAACTGTGCGTGTTCGTCCTTGAGTTGACGCAACTCATCACGACGGATCGTGACATAGAGGGTTTGTGCAGGGCGCGCGGACAGTACTGTGTTCATGGTTCACCTCGTAGCGGACATCGTTCAATCGAGTACCCGAACGGCCCGCTGCGGGTCGTGGGTCACTGCCGGGGCCGATTGTGATTTCTTTTTCCTGCCAAGTGAACTTTTATATTTTTTGCGGTCTGCGTGCCTTCATCCGTCGCCAGAACGTATTGAATAGGGAATCTGACACCCTGCTTGTGCGAAACTATGCGCCATGCGCTAGGACTAATCCTCAGCGAGGCACTTTAAGCATCGCTGCACTAGAGTGTTGTAACCCTTTTTTATTTTGTCGTTTGGAGCATCAGTACATGCAGTTGGGAATTATTGGATTGGGCCGTATGGGCGGTAACATCGCGCGGCGTCTGATGCTCAATGGGCATACCACCGTGGTGTTTGACCGCAATACCGACTTCGTCAGCGCGCTGCAAAAGGACGGCGCCACGGGCGTTGCCGACCTTAAAGCGCTGGTCGACGGCCTGTCCAAACCTCGTGCGGTGTGGGTGATGCTGCCTTCCGGTGCACCGACCGAAGACACCATTGAAACCTTGAGCCAACTGCTCGACGCCGATGACATCATCATCGACGGGGGTAACACCTTCTATAAAGACGACATCCGTCGCGCCAAGTCGCTGTCGGAAAAAGGCATTCGTTATGTCGATGTCGGCACCTCGGGTGGGGTGTGGGGATTGGAACGCGGCTACTGCATGATGATCGGCGGTGACACTGAGGTGGTTAAGCACCTGGATCCGCTGTTCGCTACATTGGCGCCAGGCATGGGCGATATCCCGCGCACCAAAGACCGTACTTCTGACGATGATCGCGCCGAGCGTGGCTACATTCACGCCGGTCCTGCCGGTTCTGGCCACTTCGTGAAAATGGTGCACAACGGCATTGAGTACGGGTTGATGCAAGCCTACGCCGAAGGCTTCAACGTGATGAAGATGAAGGCTTCTGAAAACCTGCCCGAAGATCAGCGCTTTGACCTCAACCTGGGTGATATTGCCGAAGTGTGGCGTCGCGGCAGCGTGGTGTCCTCCTGGTTGCTCGATCTGACAGCCGATGCACTGGCAACCGACGAACCGCTGGACGGTTACTCGGGCGCGGTGGCAGACAGCGGCGAAGGTCGCTGGACAATTGAAGCGGCCATGGAACAGTCGACGCCGGTGCCGGTATTGTCGAGCGCCTTGTTTGCCCGTTACAGCTCGCGCCAACAAAGCCTGTATGGCGACAAAATGTTGTCGGCCATGCGCTTTGGTTTCGGCGGCCACGTGGAGACACCTAAAAAATGACCGACCTGTCCAGCAAATCCACGGCCAAGCCAGCGCCGCCCACCACGCTGTTTCTGTTTGGTGCCCATGGTGATCTGGTCAAGCGCTTGTTGATGCCCGCGCTTTATAACTTGAGCCGTGACGGTTTGCTGGACGATGGCTTGCGTATTGTGGGGGTTGACCACAATGCGATCAGCGATGAGGGTTTTGCCAAAAAGCTGGAGGACTTCATTCGCACCGAAGCCGCCGGCAAAGTGGATCATCCTGAGGGCCATGGCTTAAACGCCGAGTTGTGGGCCTCGCTGGCCAAAAACATCAGTTACGTGCAAGGCGACTTTCTGGAGGACAGCACCTATGCGGCGCTGGAACAGAAAATCATCGCCAGTGGCACGGGCAATGCGGTGTTTTACCTGGCCACTGCGCCGCGCTTTTTCAGCGAAGTGGTGCAGCGTCTGGGGGCCAGCGGGCTGCTCAATGAAACCCCGCAAGCTTTTCGCCGGGTGGTGATTGAAAAACCTTTTGGCTCGGACCTGCAAACAGCCCAGGCGTTGAACGCTTGCCTGCTGAGTGTCATGAGCGAAAAACAGATCTACCGGATTGACCACTATCTGGGCAAAGAAACCGTCCAGAACATTTTGGTCAGCCGCTTCTCCAATGGGCTTTTTGAAGCTTTCTGGAACAATCATTACATTGACCATGTGCAAATCACTGCGGCCGAAACCGTAGGGGTAGAGACACGTGGCAGTTTTTACGAACACACTGGCGCATTGCGCGACATGTTGCCCAATCACTTATTCCAGCTATTGGCGATGGTGGCGATGGAGCCGCCCGCCGCTTTCGGCGCGGATGCCGTGCGCGGGGAGAAGGCTAAAGTGATCGGTGCCATTCGCCCCTGGTCAGTTGAAGATGCACGCAAAAACTCGGTGCGCGGGCAATACACCCAAGGCGAGTCGGGTGGCAAGACGGTGCCGGGTTACCGCGAAGAGAACAACGTGGCACCCGACAGCACGACCGAAACCTATGTTGCACTCAAGGTGATGATCGACAACTGGCGTTGGGTGGGTGTGCCGTTTTATTTGCGCACCGGCAAACGCATGAGTGCGCGTGATACCGAAATTGCCATCTGCTTCAAACCTGCGCCGTATGCGCAGTTCCGTGACACCGATGTTGAGCGTTTGCAGCCCAACTACCTGCGTATTCAGATCCAGCCCAATGAAGGCATGTGGTTTGACTTGCAGGCCAAACGTCCGGGGCCTGGCCTGAAAATGGCCAATATCGAATTGGGTTTTGCGTACAAGGACTTCTTCGAAATGCAGCCTTCCACGGGCTACGAAACCTTGATTTATGACTGCCTGACCGGCGATCAAACGCTGTTTCAGCGAGCGGACAATATTGAAAACGGCTGGCGGGGTGTTCAGCCTTTTCTCGATGCCTGGCGTGAGCAGGCTGAGGTTCAATCCTACAAGGCGGGCGAAGATGGCCCTGAAGCCGCCAAAAACCTGCTGGCACGCGATGGCCGTGTATGGCTGAACATAGGATGAGCATCGAGAAGCGCGAGCCGATTCAATTGGTGCTGTGTGACATGGATGGCACCTTGTTGTTGCCTGATCACAGCATCAGTGCGGCAAATGTCAGAGCGGTCAAACAGTTGCAAGACGCAGGCGTCCATTTCACCCTCGCCTCGGGCCGACCGCCGCGAGCGATGCGTGAGCAGATCGCGCAGTTGGGTATTAAATTGCCGACTGCCGCTTTCAATGGCGGAGTGCTGGTTGATGCGCAGGGCCACTATTTGCTGTCACACCATGTGCCGATTGCAGCGGTGCGACACACGCTGGCCTTGCTGTCTGACTATCCGGTAGACGTTTGGGTATTTGCCGATGATCAGTGGTATTTGAAAAACACAGAGGGCCCGATGGTTGCTCATGAGCAGAGCGCATTGGGTTATGGGCCGAAGGTGGTTGAAAGCTTTGAGCCTCATCTGCACCGGGTCGACAAAATCGTGGGCGCCAGTCGTGACGCTGAATTGTTGATCGAACTTGAACAACAACTGCATGGTTTGCTTGAAGGCGAGGCGCTGGCCAGTCGCTCACAGGCCTTTTATCTGGACGTCACAGCGCTCAAGGCGAACAAAGGTGACGCGTTGGTCGCGCTGGCGGATTTAATGGCTGTGTCACTGAGGCACACCATGGCCATTGGCGATGGTGGTAATGACCCGGCGATGTTTGCCAAGGCCGGGCTCTCGGTGGCTATGGGGCAGGCCGATGAGTCGATTCGCAAGCAGGCAGACGAAGTGACTGGCAGTAATGTTGAAGACGGTGTGGCGCAAGCAATTGAGCGTTTTATTCTGAACATTGGGTCTCAGTAACAGGTCATTTTGTCCGGTTTTTGGCGTTATCGCGGCCTGCTTCGTGCCTGTTCGGCTTGTTATAGTCCTCGGCCTATTCGACCGGCAACGGCACCCTCCAAAGGATTCAGGTTATGTCCGAGTACCAGGCTTTTAAGGTTGACTTAACGGGCAGCATTGCCCATGTGCAGATCAATCGGCCGGAAAAGGTCAACGCGATGAATGCCGCGTTCTGGACGGAAATCATCGAGATCTTCCAGTGGATTGATGAAACCGATGCTGTGCGCGTGGTGGTAATCAGTGGCGCGGGTAAGCATTTTTCGGCAGGTATCGACCTGATGTTATTGGCCTCGGTCGCCAATGAGATGGGTAAGGATGTGGGGCGCAATGCGCGCCTTCTGCGGCGTAAAATCCTGCAAATGCAAGCCTCGTTCACGGCCGTCGATCAATGTCGCAAGCCAGTATTGGCCGCCATTCAAGGCTATTGCCTGGGCGGTGCGATTGACCTGATTGCTGCGTGCGACATGCGTTACGCCGCTGAGGACGCACAATTTTCGATCAAGGAAATTGACATGGGCATGGCGGCGGACGTAGGCACCTTGCAGCGCCTGCCACGCATCATTGGTGATGGCATGCTCCGCGAAATGGCCTACACCGGGCGTATGGTGGATGCCCAAGAGGCGCGTACCATCGGGTTGGTTAACCGCGTCTATTCTGACCACGCGGCGTTGCTCGACGGTGTGATGCGTATCGCTGAGGACATCGCGGGCAAGTCGCCAATTGCTATTGGCGGTACCAAACAAATGATTGGTTACATGCGCGATCACCGCGTGGACGACGGCCTGGAGTATGTCGCCACCTGGAACGCTGCGATGCTGCAATCCACGGACATGCGCGTGGCCATGACGGCGCACATGACCAAGCAAAAGCCAGAATTCCTCGACTGACGCCTGCGCGGCGTCGGCGTTTAACCCTGACAAGGACCTTGTATGACACCGCGTTGGACCACGGCAGTACTGGACACAAATCTTTCGGGCGGTTGGGCTGTAGCACGTAGCCCGGAAGGTTTTCTGGTGGACGATAATGGCCCGCTGTTTGCGCGTGAATGGCTCAAGTCACAAGCTTTACCCGTACTGGCAGAGCACGGCATTGGTCATTTGGATGGCGAGCCGGTGTATCTGCTGGAACTTGAGCGCTCGGTCGAGCTTGCGCGTTGTCATTGGCAGGGCTTGCGCACGTTCATGCTGGAAGGTGATCACACGCTTTATAAAGTGTTGGGGTATGCCGCGCAAATTGGCACTTGGGCGCGTGAGCATCGTTTTTGCGGCAACTGCGGGCAGGCGATGACGCAGGTGCCTAGAGAGCGTGCAATGCACTGCGCGCTTTGCGAGTTACGCAGTTATCCGCGAATTTCTCCGAGCATGATTGTGTTGATCACTCGGGGTGATGAGGTTTTGCTGGCGCGTTCGCCGCGTTTTGTGCCCGGCGTTTACAGTACGTTGGCGGGGTTTGCCGAGCCGGGTGAGTCTGCCGAAGACTGCTTGATCCGCGAGGTGCGTGAAGAGGTGCAGCTTGAAGTGAAGAACATTGAGTACGTGGGCAGTCAGTGCTGGCCGTTTCCGCATTCAATGATGCTCGGTTTTCATGCGCAATATGCCAGCGGCGATATCGTGCCGCAGGCCGATGAGATCGAAGATGCGCAGTGGTTCAATGTGCATGATTTGCCACCCTTGCCGGCATCGCGCTCCATTGCGCGTTATCTCATCGACCTGTATGTGGCGCGCCGCTTAGGCTTGCCCGAACCAGTGCTGCCAGGCTAGGCGCACGGTCAGTCCAAGGACCACTGTAATGAACACGGGGCGAATGAATTTGGCCCCGCCGCTGATCGCACTGCGGGCGCCAAAGAAGGCGCCGACCATCACGGCAAAGCCCATGGTCAGGCCGATGACCCAGTCCACATGGCCCGAGAAGATAAACACCGACAGCGCTGCAATGTTGCTGACGAAGTTCATGCTGCGCGCCACGCCGCTGGCCTTCACCAGGTCGATGGGATACAGCAGCATGCTGCTGACGGTCCAGAAGGCGCCCGTGCCCGGCCCGGCGACGCCGTCGTAAAACCCCAGGCTGAAACCTTGAGGTAACTGCCATTTCTTTTTGATCGGAGCATCGTTGTCGATCGGGGTTTTGGGTGTGCCGCCAAATAACAGATACACGCCGCACGCAAACACGATCACTGGCAGCATTTTGTTCAGCCATTCGGCAGGCATGTAGTGGGCCACGATGGCGCCAATCAATGCGCCTGCCAGGGTGCCGAATATGGCCAGTTTCCATTCGCGTGGATGGAACAGCTTTCGCCGATAAAAAGTGAAGCTGGCAGTGGCTGCGCCAAAGGTCGAACTGAGTTTGTTGGTGCCCAGCACCAGGTGTGGCGGCAAGCCCGCCGTGAGCAATGCAGGGGTGGTGAGCAGGCCGCCACCGCCAGCAATGGCGTCGATGAAACCGGCAACAAAGGCAACGGCAGCCAGAATGGCGAGGGTGGTCAAATCTACGCTGAGTTCAAAAGGCATGGGATCGACTTAATTCGGCGGGACGTACAGCGCAGGTGCGCCACAGGGGCATCATCTTACCCATAACCCGGTAGGGCGGCGACAAGCACTTTACTGATGTGCAACGTATGCCTCATTCGATATTTGAGGTGTCGGTGTATGACGCAGGTTGATTCAAAATCCTGCTGGCGGGTATTGGCCAGCCAAGTAGCGCGGATTGCGGCGTATAGAGCGCTGAGGGTCGGATACGATCTTCAGCAGTTGTCACCGAGCAACTGCTGAAAATTTCAGACGGCGGTGCCGGTTTCGAGGCGACGGGTAGTCACTGTCAGTGCGCCCAGCTTGATCAGGCGCGTACGGGTGACATTGCGACTCAGGCCTAACAGTTTTGCAGTGTGCACCTGGTTGTGATGACAGAACTCATAAGCGGCGCGGAGCAAGGCATCTTCAACCGTTTCATGCAGCGCGTCATTGTGTTCTTCGAACAGGGTGCGAAAGGCGCGTTGCAGTAAATCTTTGGCGGTGTCTTGAGGGGCGTGCGGGTGGGCGGTTTTGCGCGTTGCGCGGGGTTGTGGCAAACGCAGGTCATCGACTGTGATGGTTTGATTGCGGCACAGCAGCAGGCTGTGGTGGATGACGTTTTCCAGTTCTCGGATGTTGCCTGGCCACGGGTGGTGCTTAAGGGTGTTTTCTGCGCAGCCGCTGAGGGCGGTTGGGCCATGGGGTAAGCGTTGTCGATAGGTGTGCAGGAAATGTCGCGCCAAGGGCAGAATGTCCCCCACACGCTCACGCAAAGGGCGCAGTGCAAGGCTGACAACGTTCAGGCGGTAGTACAGATCTTCACGAAAATGTCCCGCTTCAATGGCGTGTTCCAGATTGACGTTGGTGGCGGCCAGGACCCGCACGTTGATGGGCGTACTTTTGCGTGAGCCAAGGCGCACCACCTCTTGCTCCTGGAGTACGCGCAACAGTTTCACCTGGATGGTCAGCGGCAGATCGCCGATTTCATCCAGAAATAACGTTCCGCCATCGGCTTCTTCAAACCAGCCGGCCTTTGCGCTGAGTGCACCGGTAAACGCGCCTTTTTCGTGGCCAAACAACTCGGCCTCGACTAAGGACTCGGAAAACGCGCCGCAATTAACCGCGATAAAGGGTTGTTGATGGCGAGCGCTGAGTTGATGGATATGGCGTGCGACTAACTCCTTGCCGGTCCCCGTTTCGCCAATGATCAATACGCTGGCATTACTGGGTGCAATTTGCTGGAGGTGGGCCAATAGCGCCTTGGACGTGGGATCTTCGAACACCTGAGCAGTGGCTCGGATGGAAGTTGCCAGGGAGGGGGTCGCAGGTAACGTCAAAAGCTGCATGATCAGCTCCTTCTAACGAGGGCTCTGCCCACAAAAGGTAAGCCGAAGGCGACTTTATAAGGGGGTTTTTATATTCCGTAAACTAACCTAATTCCATATTTATATATCCTTATTGCATATAAGACTTGCGCTTCCCCGCGTTTCTGGCGCTTTATAAGGCCATAGTCGCTCAGGGTATAAATTTGGGAAGGCTCCTACGGCCTTTCCAATTGGCACCTCTTTTTTCACTGGGCTCGATAGGGTAGTTTTAGCGATCCCTTTCAACGTGGCCTTAATCTTCTGCTATCACGCATTGCCTGATGCCGGAACTTGTTTTGTGGGTTTGCACGATGGACAAACGACCTCTGTATTTCGATTACGCTGCCACCACACCTGTGGACCCTCGTGTCATTCAGGTGATGGTTGATTGCCTGGGCTTTGAGGGTAATTTTGGTAACCCGGCCTCCGGCTCACACGCTTACGGTCAGCAGGCCCGCTCTGCTGTTGAGTTGGCCAGGGAGCAAGTGGCGCAACTTATAAATGCCAAGGCAGAACATATTGTCTGGACCTCAGGTGCCACCGAGTCCAACAACCTGGCACTCAAAGGTGTCGCCCTTGGGAGTGGTCAATCACGCGGGCACATCATTACCAGCCAGATCGAGCACAAGGCAGTTCTGGATACGGCGCGTTTTTTGCAGCAGTCAGGCTTTGAAGTCACGTATCTGGCTCCCGATGCAGATGGCCTTATCAGTGCCGATAAAGTCCGGTCTGCACTCCGTGCAGACACGCTGCTGGTGTCGCTGATGCTGGTAAACAATGAGTTGGGGACCGTTAATGACATACCTGCCATTGGCCAATATGTGCGTGAACATGGTGCGCTGTTCCATGTGGATGCTGCTCAAGGGGCGGGGAAACTCGCTATCGATGTCGCTCAGTGGGCAGTCGATTTAATGTCCTTTTCAGGTCATAAAATTTACGGTCCCAAGGGGATTGGCGCGTTGTATGTCGGGCCAAGGGCGCAAGACCGGTTGCAGGCTCAGATGCATGGCGGCGGGCATGAGTTCGGTCTGCGCTCAGGCACGTTGGCGACTCACCAGATTGCGGGCATGGGGCATGCGTTTGCAGTGGCAAAACAGTCTTTGAATGATGAGCTGGCCCATGTATCAAGTTTGCGTGAGCGCCTGTTGGGCCATCTGGCGGGCATTGCCGGGCTGCAATGTAATGGCAGTCAGCAAAGCCGGGTACCTCATACCTTAAGTCTTACGTTCAGTGAGGGGCACTTCAGCAGCGCAGCGTTGAGTGCAGCCGTCGCCTATTCCGCGACCTCAGCCTGTAATTCGGCCAGTAACGCGCCGTCCCATGTACTGCTGGCATTAGGTCTGGATGCTGAAAAGGCGCGCAGGACCATCCGTTTAAGTTTCGGACGTTTTACGTCGAATCAGGATGTTGATGCATTGGCCAAAGCGATACAGGTCGCCACAACGGTACCGGCTCCTTTTTGGGCGGTTGCTCAACCTTAGACGCTGATACAACATCAGCGAATCATAATAATGACCCGTGACCAGCAGGAGAAAGGATGAGTACTCAGTCGTTGAATCAGGGGGGAGTGGTACAGCGTTTGGCGCGTGCCCGAGCGGTGATGAGCCAGAACGGTATATATGCGTTGCTGGTGCCGTCAGCCGACCCCCATCTATCGGAGTACTTGCCGGAGTATTGGCAGGGACGGCAATGGTTGTCGGGTTTTCACGGGTCCGTCGGCACCTTGATCATTACGCCGACGTTTGCAGGCGTATGGGCTGATAGCCGTTATTGGGAGCAGGCGACCAAAGAGCTGGCTGGCAGCACTATTGAACTGGTCAAGCTAGTGCCGGGTCAGCCAGGGCCGCTGGAGTGGTTGGCGGAGCAAACCCCTAAGGGCGAGACCGTATCGGTTGACGGCGCTGTCTTTGCGCTGGCCTTCGCCCGAACATTGGAAAGTCGGCTTAAAGAGCGCGGTGCATTTTTACGCACGGATATCGACCTGCTGAACCTGGTTTGGGAGGGGCGTCCATCTCTGCCCGCCAAGCCTTTGTATGAGCACTTGGCGCCTCAGGCAACGGTTGGCCGGGTTGAAAAGCTGGCTCAACTGCGTGAAACGCTCACGCAACGCAAAGCCAATGCGCATTTCATTGCCACTCTCGACGATATCGCATGGTTATTTAATCTGCGGGGAGCGGATGTACCCTTCAACCCGGTTTTCGTTTCATTTGCGTTGATTGAAGAGAGGCAAGCGACGTTGTTCGTGGACCTGACGAAAGTCAGTCCCGAGCTGCGGGATTCTTTATTGAAGGAGGGTGTGACACTTCGTGATTACAACGAAATCGCGTCGGCGTTGCTCGCGCTACCTGAGTCGACCCGTTTGCTGGTGGATCCGGCACGTGTGACGTGCGGGCTGCTCGGCAATCTTAAAGCGGGCGTAAAGCTGGTTGAAGGTTTGAATCCGACCACGTTGGCTAAATCACAAAAGAGCCTTGATGACGTTTTTTATATCCGTCAGGCGATGGAGCAGGACGGTGCTGCGCTGTGTGAGTTCTTTGCCTGGCTGGATTCCGCTTGGGGGCGTGAGCGTATTACCGAGCTGACCATCGATGAGCGCCTGACGGCTGCGCGAGCTAGCCGCCCCGATTTTGTTTCGCTGAGTTTCAATACCATCGCAGCTTTCAATGCGAATGGGGCAATGCCTCATTACCATGCCACCGAGCAGGCGCATGCGCTGATTGAGGGCGATGGCCTCTTGCTGATTGACTCCGGTGGGCAGTATTTGGGGGGGACAACTGATATCACGCGCATGGTGCCGGTGGGTAAGGTCAGCGATGAGCAAAAGCGCGATTGCACGCGCGTGCTTAAAGGTGTGATTGCTCTCTCTAGAGCTCATTTCCCTCGAGGCATTTTGTCTCCATTGCTGGACTCGATTGCTCGGGCGCCAATCTGGGCAGAAGGGGTCGATTACGGGCACGGAACGGGGCATGGTGTGGGTTACTTTCTGAATGTGCACGAAGGGCCGCAGGTCATTGCTTATCAGGCCGCCCCCGCGCCGCAGACAGCTATGCAGCCAGGGATGATTACTTCGATTGAACCTGGCACATACAAGCCTGGCCGCTGGGGAGTCCGGATTGAAAACCTGGTACTTAACAGGGAGGCGGGGAGTTCGGAGTTCGGAACATTCTTGAAGTT
This sequence comes from Pseudomonas sp. TAA207, assembly GCF_001529285.1. Lineage (NCBI taxonomy): Bacteria > Pseudomonadati > Pseudomonadota > Gammaproteobacteria > Pseudomonadales > Pseudomonadaceae > Pseudomonas > Pseudomonas sp. TAA207. The sequence continues at coordinate 15,385 of NZ_LLWJ01000038.1, forward strand.
TGAAACGCTGACGATGTGCCCTATTGATACACGCTGTCTGGAGCCATCGTTGCTCACACGCGACGAGGTTGAGTGGCTGGATGCTTATCATGCAGAGGTGCGTGAGCGTCTTGGCCCGTTGCTTGACGGGGATGCACTCGAATGGCTGAAGGCACGAACTGAACCTGTTGGCGCAGCAGGGTAGGTAGAGGGGGGCCACGCAGTCGACTTGAGCGGTTGCGTGGCTGACAAGTGTCGACAATGATTATTTACAGAGGACGATCATGCTACGGCTCGTGTAGCCGGCAGGGTTCAAGCCAAATGGGTAATCTCCGGGCTCTTCGGCAGAATCACCTGACTTGGCGATCGTGCGATACCCTTTGTCCCCGCAGGACCTTGCTGCTTCTGCATAACATTTGTCCCACGACGAAGACAGTCCGGAACAGTTGATGTGTAGACCTCGTTTACCATGTTTTACAGAGGTTTCAGAGGTTGCTGCGCAGCCTGCTAAAGCCAGTGCTGCCAAAGCTATCAAAAAGCGTTTCATTCCTGTCCTTAAGCGTTAGCGTCGGATTTGCGGGATGTGGGTACCAAACTGCCGTTGGCTGTGGCTATTTATAGATATCCCTATCCGGAATCGCCCCCGTGTGACTTTCACGGGGAGTAAACATCTCCTAAATGAGAGTCAATTACTAGAGCTTGTATCAATTGTGATGCTAATCGGCCTTGGCTGAAGGCGTTATATGGCCGCGCATGGTTAATGTAGCGCCCACTGAAGCCATGATGATGCACAAGATGGCCATCCATTGTGCAAACGACAGCACCTCATTGAGGAACAGCAACCCCGAAAGAGCGCCAAAGGCTGGTTCGATACTCATGAGCGTACCGAACGTGCGGGTTGGCATGCGAGTGAGTGCAATCATCTCCAGTGTGTAGGGCAGGGCGGTAGAGAGCACGGCAACGCCAATGGCTAGCGGGATCAGGCTGGGGGTTAGGAGTGTTGCGCCGGCATGAACAATGCCGATAGGTGCAATGAACAACGCAGCAATCATTACGCCCAGGGCGGCGGTCTGGACACCGTTGTCCGCGCCTGCTTTCTGTCCGAATAGAATGTACAGCGCCCAACAAGCGCCAGCACCAAGAGCATATCCTGCGCCCACCAAATCAATCCCTTCGCTGCTGCCTCCGGTAGGGATAAGTAGCAATAGTCCGGTGATGGCCAGTCCGATCCAGACAAAGTCGATTGCTCTTCGCGACGCGTAAATGGCAACTGCAAGAGGGCCGGTGAATTCAAGCGCGACCGCAATTCCTAGTGGAACGCTACGCAGTGACATATAGAAGAGAAAATTCATCCCTCCCAAGGCAATGCCGTAAATGACCACGGTGCGTAGGGATTTTGCGGTGAGCTTGGCCCTCCAGGGGCGCAATATAAGCAGCATAATCACGCTGGCAAATATAAGGCGCAGCGTGGTTGTCCCTTGGGCGCCCACAATGGGAAACATACTCTTGGCGAGCGACGCTCCGGATTGTATGGATGCCATTGCAATAAGAAGTAACCCGACAGGGAATAGAGTCGTAGCAAGGCTATGAGGTTGCTTTGTCATTTCTGAGTGGGCCTGGGTGCATAGAGAGGGTGGTAGCTGGGTATCATGCTGAACTACCAATGGGTGTGCAATATAGTGCGCAGAATCTGTGGGGTGTATGCGTTAAAACCTACGTATTTCGTCATAGCTATAACTAACCCTTGACTCAGATTTAAAACGCCCTATAATTCGCCCCACTTCCGGCGTAGTCGAAACGGAAAACTCCTTGAGTATC
>NZ_LLWJ01000039.1:0-18864 GCF_001529285.1 Pseudomonas sp. TAA207
CGTTCAACTCATTGATACTCAAGGAGTTTTCCGTTTCGACTACGCCGGAAGTGGGCGCATTATAGGCTAATAAAATGCGCCGTCCAGCACTAATTTCAGCTTTATTCGGCTTTTAGCGTAATCCGTGCAAAAGCCTTCTTTCCTGCCTGACATACATGGGTCGAACCCAGTACGTATATATAGGTGCGATCAACCACCTCTCCATCTATTCGCACACCACCTGAACCCAGCAAATCACGCGCAACAGCGGAGTTCTTCACCAGCCCGGCCTTATTGAGGACCGCTGCAATCGGCATATCTTCAGTCGCAAGCAGTTCAATCTCTGGCAAATCGTCAGGCAGCTCACCCTCTTTCATGCGATTACCCGCCCCACGGTGCGCGTTAGCAGCAGCCTCTTCACCATGGAAACGAGCCACAATCTCTTCAGCCAGCTTGATTTTGATATCGCGCGGGTTAGCCCCCGCCTCGACATCAGCTTTAAACGCATTGATTTCGTCCATCGAGCGAAAGCTCAGCAATTCAAAGTAACGCCACATCAACGCATCCGGTATGGACACCAGTTTGCTGTACATCACGCCCGGCGCTTCTTGTATACCGACATAGTTACCCAAGGACTTGGACATCTTCTTAACGCCATCCAAACCCTCCAGCAGCGGCATAGTCACAATGCACTGAGCCTCCTGCCCATAGCCGCGCTGCAACTCACGCCCCATCAGCAAGTTGAATTTCTGATCAGTACCACCCAGCTCTACATCAGCCCGCAAAGCGACCGAGTCATAACCCTGCACTAACGGATATAGGAATTCATGAATCGCGATGGGCTGGTTCGTGGTGTAACGCTTGTCGAAATCATCGCGCTCAAGCATCCGGGCCACGGTGTACTGAGACGTCAAACGAATGAAATCAGCCGGCCCCATCTGATCCATCCAGGTGGAGTTGAAAGCGACTTCAGTTTTAGCAGGATCCAGAATCTTGAAGACTTGCGTTTTATAAGTCTCAGCGTTGTCGAGTACTTGCTCGCGCGTCAACGGAGGGCGGGTTGCGCTCTTGCCGCTTGGATCACCGATCATGCCCGTGAAGTCACCAATCAAAAAGATGACGTGATGGCCCAACTCCTGAAACTGACGCAGCTTATTAATAAGGACTGTATGCCCCAAATGCAGGTCGGGCGCTGTCGGATCAAATCCGGCCTTAATACGCAGCGGCTGGCCGCGCTTCAATTTCTCGACCAATTCAGACTCGACCAGTACCTCTTCGGCACCACGCTTGATTAGCGCTAGCTGCTCTTCAACCGACTTCATATCAGACCCGTAAGGCTCAAATTCAAAGGGAACCAACCATACAAGATCAGCGACTAATTACAAGTTCTCACCTACGTGTGGGCGGCTATCTGTCAGCCAATGCTTCAGCGGCTTGCTTCATGGGTGTTTTGGTTATATTTTATACAGTTATTTCATGTTCACCGTGTCAGTCATCTTTTCCAATTCATCTATCTCAAAGTCAAATTATCTATGACCAGTCAACCGCCTAAAGCGCCGCCGCTTTATCCGAAGACCCACCTGCTTGCCGCTAGTGGAATCGCTGCATTATTAAGCTTGGCCCTGCTGGTATTTCCTTCAAGCGAAGTAGAAGCCAAACGCACGACTCTAAACCTGGAGCTCGAAAGCCCCGCAGAACAACTGACACAAGACCAAGACGCTTCCGAATTGGTTCAAGCCACAACAGAGGCGCCAGCTTCGCCCTTTGCCCAAATCGAACAGCAAGAGACTGCCCCGACCGCAACGGCTAAGGCCGACGATAAAAAAGAGCCCAATCATCGCGAAGTCATCGTGGCTAAAGGTGACACGCTCTCAACATTGTTCGAGAAGGTGGGTCTGCCTTCTGCATCCGTGCATGAGATTCTGGCCAGCGACAAGCAAGCCAAGCAATTTAGCCAGCTTAAGCACGGTCAAAAGCTTGAGTTCGATATGAACCCTGACGGCCAACTCAAAAGCCTGCACAGCCGTGTCAGCGACCTTGAAACCATTAGCCTGACAAAAACAGCCAAGGGCTATGCGTTTAACCGAGTGACAACATTGCCGACCGTACGCACAGCGTATGTACACGGCGTCATCAGCAGCTCGCTTTCCGCTTCGGGGCAACGTGCAGGCTTGCCGCACAGCATGACAATGGACATGGCCAAGGTATTTGGCTACGACATTGATTTCGCCCAGGACATTCGCCCAGGCGACCAGTTTGAAGTGATCTATGAGCAAAAAGTCGCCAACGGCAAAACGGTAGCGACGGGCAATATTCTGTCCGCACGCTTCACCAACCGCGGCAAGACTTACACCGCCGTGCGCTACACCAACAAACAAGGCATCAGCAATTACTACACCGCTGACGGTAATAGCATGCGCAAAGCGTTTATCCGCACACCGGTAGACTTCGCTCGCATCAGCTCGCGCTTTTCCTCAGGCCGCAAACACCCAATCCTGAACAAGATCCGCGCCCACAAAGGCGTGGACTATGCAGCACCTCGTGGCACTCCGATCAAAGCTGCCGGTGACGGTAAAGTGCTACTCGCCGGTCGCCGCGGTGGTTACGGCAATACCGTCATCATTCAACACGGCAACACCTATCGCACTCTTTACGGCCACATGCAGGGATTTGCCAAAGGCGTCAAAACAGGCGGTTCTGTTAAGCAAGGCCAAGTGATTGGTTATATCGGCACCACCGGCCTGTCGACCGGCCCCCATCTGCACTATGAATTTCAAGTGAATGGCGTACACGTCGATCCGCTGGGCCAAAAGCTCCCAATGGCCGATCCAATTGCCAAAAACGAACGCGCTCGCTTCCTGCAACAAAGCCAACCCCTGATGGCACGCATGAACCAGGAAAAAGCCACGCTGCTCGCGTCGAGCAAACGCTAAATCATGGCGCTCTATATAGGTGTGATGTCCGGGACTAGCCTGGACGGCATGGACATCGCACTCATTGAGATGGGTGCGAGACCCACATTGGTTGCCACTCACTACACGCCGATGCCCGCTGCCTTGCGCGCCGAACTGCTCGGCTTGTGTACCAGCGGCCCGGATGAGGTCATGCGTTGCGCCCTCGCTGAAAACCGCTGGGTCGAACTGGCGGCTCAGGGCGTCAATGCACTCCTTGCACAACAACAGCTCGCACCCGCTTCAATCAGAGCAATCGGTAGTCACGGCCAAACCATCCGCCATGAACCCGCCCTAGGCTTCACGGTGCAAATTGGCAACCCGGCGCTACTGGCAGAACTTACAGGTATATGCGTGGTAGGCGACTTTCGACGCCGAGACGTGGCCGCTGGCGGTCAAGGCGCACCTTTGGTCCCTGCATTCCATGAAGCACTGTTCAATGACGACATTGGCTATCGCGCAGTCTTGAACGTAGGCGGTTTCAGCAATCTCAGCCTGATTACGCCTACATCACCTGTCGCCGGATTTGATTGCGGCCCAGGCAACGTGCTACTGGATGCCTGGATACACGACACCTGCGGCGAGCTCTACGACCGTAATGGCCAATGGGCTGCAAGCGGCAAGATAGAACCGATATTGCTTGAGACACTGCTCAGCGATTCGTTCTTCAAGACAAAAGGTCCAAAAAGCACCGGCCGTGAAGTTTTCAACCTCAGCTGGCTAAAGCATCACCTGCAAAGCTTGCCCACGTTCGCCGCCCAAAACGTTCAGGCAACCTTGCTCGAGCTCACCGCGCTGACCATCGTAGAGTCGTTAAAAGCCGCTCAACCGCTCACTGAAGAGCTGCTGGTATGCGGCGGCGGCGCGCACAATGGCACGCTCATGGCACGGCTGGCCGCACTGCTTCCCCACACAACAGTCAGTAGCACACACGCCAAAGGCGTCGACCCGGACTGGGTTGAAGCTATGGCGTTTGCATGGCTCGCACACTGTTGCCTGGAAAACATCCCCACCAACCGCCCGAGTGTCACTGGCGCCCGTGGCCTACGGGTCCTCGGCGCAATCTACCCCGCCTGAAGCCCTCTCAACAATTTGCACACAGCAAAACGCCGCGAACTGACGCGGCGTTTTGAGTACTGCGCGTGCTGAGTGATCAGATCGAGAACGAAGATCCGCAACCACACGTCGTGGTGGCGTTAGGATTGTTGATCACAAAACGCGAGCCCTCCAGGCCTTCCTGATAATCCACCTCGGCTCCCGCCAAGTACTGGAAGCTCATTGGATCGACCACCAGGCTAACGCCTTCGCGCTCAACGATAGTGTCATCGTCGGCCACTTCATCATCGAACGTGAAACCATACTGAAAACCGGAACAACCGCCGCCCGTAACAAACACGCGCAACTTCAAACGATCATTACCCTCTTCATCGACCAGGCTCTTCACCTTGTGCGCAGCACCTTCGGTGAATTGCAAAGCCGTGGGGGTGAAGGATTCGACGCTCATGCTGACTATCTCCCGGCGCTATGCCGCCATAATGCGTGATGACGCGCATTATCCGCTTCTCCTAGAAAAGCGGTCAACTATTCATAAGTAGCAACGGCAAGCCAGCGACTTGCCGCTTGAGCATATTGCTTGCCCTTACGGCAGCATCCCGGCATGCGACAAGCCCAAACGCTCATCCAGACCGAACAGAATATTCATATTCTGAACCGCCTGACCCGAAGCGCCTTTGACCAGATTGTCGATCACCGACAACACCACAACCAGATCGCCATCTTGAGGACGATGGATCGCGATTCGGCACACATTCGCGCCACGCACACTACGAGTCTCGGGGTGGCTGCCGGCAGGCATCACATCGACGAAAGGTTCGTTGGCGTAACGCTTTTCAAACAACGCCTGCAAGTCTACGGAACGGTCAACAACGGTCGCATACAAGGTTGAATGGATACCGCGAATCATTGGCGTCAAGTGCGGGACAAACGTCAGCCCCACGTCCTTACCGGCTGCACGACGTAGACCCTGACGGATCTCAGGCAAGTGGCGATGACCTTTTACTGCATACGCTTTCATGCTTTCTGAGGTCTCTGCATAAAGAGAACCTACGCTAGCCCCGCGCCCCGCACCGCTGACACCGGACTTGCAGTCCGCGATCAACACCGATGTATCGGCAAGCCCAGCTTCCAGCAAAGGAAGAAAGCCCAACTGGGTAGCAGTCGGGTAGCAACCGGGCACCGCAATCAGGCGCGCCTGCTTGATTTGCTCGCGATTAACTTCCGGCAGGCCATACACCGCTTCTTTCAGCAGTTCTGGGGCGCCGTGCGGCTGACCGTACCACTTGGCCCACTCATCCGCGTCCTGCAAACGGAAGTCCGCGGACAGGTCGATCACCTTGGTGCCCGCCGCCAGTAGCTCACCCGCTAACGCATGGGCAACACCATGCGGCGTGGCGAAAAACACCACATCACACGCACCCAATGTTTGCGTGTCCGGCACGCTGAAGGCCAGGCCATCGTAATGACCGCGCAGGTTGGGATACAGATTGGCTACCGGCAGGCCCGCCTCGGATCGAGAAGTGATGAACACCACTTCAGCCTGCGGATGCTGTGCCAGCAAACGCAGCAATTCGACCCCGGTGTAACCCGTGCCGCCGACAATACCGACCTTGACCATAACCTGCCCCTCAACGAACCCACTGGAAAGCCCTCGATAATAGGGACAGCGCGCCCCTGCGACAACCGCCAAGGTGACTCTCAAGCGCTCTACTACTACTATTTGGTCTACCGTGAACCTGGGAATAACTAAAAATGCTTTATCTATGGCTCAAAGCCTTCCACATCATCAGCATCGTCTGCTGGTTTGCTGGCCTGTTTTACCTGCCGCGCCTGTTCGTATACCACGCACAAAGCGAGGACGCCGTCAGCAAAGAACGCTTCAGCGTCATGGAGCGCAAGCTCTATCGCGGCATTATGGGCCCGGCAATGATCGCCACCCTGATCTTTGGAGGATGGCTAATCAGCCTCAACCCCAGTGGTTACTTCAGCCAAGGCTGGATGCACGCCAAGCTGACGCTGGTCGTACTGCTAATCGGCTATCACCATATGTGCGGCGCCCAGGTCAAACGCCTCGCCCGCGGTGAAAATACCCGCAGCCATGTGTACTACCGCTGGTTCAACGAAGTGCCCGTCCTGTTTCTGATCGCTATCGTAATTCTGGTGGTGGTCAAACCGTTCTAACTGCATCTCATCTTTCATCGAGGTTATCCAATGTCACTGCCTGCTCTGCTTGAACAACGCTTGCGCCTGCCGGTGGTGGCCGCGCCGATGTTTCTGATCTCCAATCCGCAACTGGTACTGGCCTGTTGTCGCAATGGGGTGGTGGGCAGTTTCCCTGCACTCAACCAACGCGACAGCAGCGGGTTCAAAGCATGGCTTGAAGAGATCGAAGCCGGACTGGCGTTGCTGGATAACCCGGCGCCTTACGCCGTTAACCTGATTGTGCACAACAGCAACGAAAGACTTGAGGCCGACCTGGCCATTTGCATCGAACACAAGGTTCCGATCGTGATTACCAGTCTGGGCGCCGTGAAGGAAGTAGTGGACGCCATTCATGGCTACGGAGGCCTGGTGTTCCACGACGTCACCACACGCCGACATGCAGAAAAAGCGGCAGAAGCCGGCGTCGATGGCTTGATTGCAGTCGCCGCAGGCGCTGGCGGGCATGCCGGCACATGGAGCCCGTTCGCACTGGTCGCTGAAATACGCCAGTTTTTCGACAAGACCGTGCTACTGGCGGGGTGCATCAACCACGGCCGGGAGATTCTGGCCGCTCAGGTGCTTGGCGCCGACCTGGCCTACCTGGGCACACGCTTTATCGGCACGACAGAAAGCCATGCACCCGATGCCTATAAAGAGATGCTGCTCGCATCCCGCGCAGCCGATATCATCCACACCCCGGCGGTATCAGGCGTGCCCGCCAGTTTCATGCGCCAAAGCCTCGAAACCGCAGGGTTCGACATGGCAGCCCTGAACAGTAAAGGCGAGGCTGGCAACAAACTGAAACCGCTCAGCGACGAAGCCAAAGCATGGAAAACCGTCTGGTCTGCGGGTCAGGGCGTCGGCGAGATTAACGACCTGCCATCAACCGATCAGTTAATCGCCCGTCTGGATGAGCAATACCGTCAAGCGTTACACCTCACCCAGCAACTCTCCAGCCATTGGCCACACCCCCGATAGTTCAAAGCCCGCCCCTCGGCGGGCTAGTTTTTTGAGACACCTGACAAGGAAGTAGCAATGCCGCCTCTAAGTTTGAACAAAACACCTCACGAAACCTACGCCCCCCTGGACCCATTAGGTTTCAGTGGTCGAATAGGCCGCATGCGCTTACTGGCCTGGAGCATGGTACTTACCCTCATCACGTGGGTTGCGGTATTACCAGTCGCGCTTGCGCTAAAAGTGTCCTACACTCTGGGCTTTACGTGCGCGCTGGCCTTGATACTTGCGTACCTCATTACCTTGGTGAGGATCAGCGCACAACGCCTGCACGACCTTAACTGGTCAGCATGGCTGCTGTTGCTTCACCTGGTCCCTGTCGCGACCTTTATTCTGTCCACCATCATGGTCCTTACGCCTGGCACGCCCGGCCCCAATCAATACGGCCCCCCACCGCCACCCAACAGCACCGCGGTCAAAGTGCTGGCCTGGATCTCAATCATTTTGTCGGTTGTGCTTTTCGTTGTGGGGATCCTGCTCTTTGCGTTGGGCATTGCGAGCTCGTTCATCGACGCAGCCACCAGCAACAGCCTGTAGACTGCGCACTTTAATGAACGCGCCAACGCCAGGGACAACATTGTCACCGGACTGCACCGTTGCGATGGAGAACAGCATGACCCGTTACGCTTTGATCACTGGCGCCTCAAGCGGCATTGGCCTGGCCCTGGCAGAAGCCCTCGCCCGTCGCGGGCGCAGTTTGATTCTGGTTGCTCGCCAACGCGATGCGCTGGAAGCCATTGCCCTCGAGTTCACCCGCCGCTTTGGCGTTGAAGTGCTATTTCGCGCGTGTGATCTGGGCGAACCGTTGCGTTTGTCCGGTTTCCTGCTGGAGCTTGAAGAAGGCGACCGCCAGATCGACTTACTGGTTAACTGCGCGGGCATCGGCACCTGCGGCCCCTTCCTCGCCCACGACTGGAGTGCCGAGCAAGACCTTATCGAGCTCAATGTACTGGCGCTCACTCGCTTGTGCCACGCCATCGGTAACATGATGGCAGTGCAAGGTGGCGGGCAAATCCTCAACGTGTCATCGATCGCGGCCTATCAGCCGGGTCCCTGGCTGAGCACCTATTTCGCCAGCAAAGCCTACGTGCTGCATTTTTCAGAAGGCTTGCGCGAAGAAGTCAAAAAGACCGGAATCAAGGTCTCGGTACTCTGCCCCGGGATAACCCGCACCGGTTTCTTCGATGCCGCCAACATGAATACCGCCACGCTCAAAAAAAGTCGTAACGCGCTCAGCCCCGAAGAAGTCGCGCTGTATACCGTGCGCGCCCTCGAAAAGAACAAGGCGATCATCATGCCCGGTTGGCGCAATCGTTGGTTAACCCGCATCCCGCGCGTACTTTCGCGATGGATGACACGCAAAATCGCCGCATCGGTTAACAAGTCTTACTGCCCACGTTAAGTCGGCTGGCCGCCAAACCGTCCTCTGGGTACACTCAGGCCGGACTTCACTTACGGAGATACAGCTTTGGATACTCTGTTCACCAAGATCATCAACCGTGAAATACCCGCCAATATCATCTACGAAGATGATCAGGTGCTGGCCTTTCACGACATCGCCCCACAAGCGCCGGTGCATTTTCTGGTCATCCCGAAAAAACCGATCCGCACCCTCAACGACCTCACCGAAGAAGACAAAGCGCTGGCGGGCCATATCCTGTTCACCGCCCAGCGCCTGGCGGTCGAACAAGGCTGCGAGAAAGGCTTCCGCGTTGTCATGAACTGCAATGAAGATGGCGGCCAGACCGTCTACCACATTCATATGCACGTTTTGGGTCAGCGCCAGATGAACTGGCCTCCGGGCTGATTTTTACCACCACGCCCTCGTGGGAGCCGCAACGCTCCCACTCACGCATGATCCAGCGCAAACCCTGCCCACCCGATTGGGGTAAACTGGCCGCCGTGATTTTTTCCGGAGGTAAGCATGACTACCCAACGTCACTACTCGCCGATTGACCGTCTTCTGTTACAAGCCGATACCGCGATGCGCACCTTGTTGCCATTCAGTGGCCAGCCGCATCGCCCGTCACCTGCCATCGTCAAACCTGAAAACCCGCTGGGTGACCAGGCAACACGTCATGTTGCCGGGCTGATGCGCATCAACCACACCGGTGAAGTCTGCGCCCAGGCCCTGTACCAAGGTCAGGCCCTGACCGCCAAACTGGCGCATGTGCGTGAAGCCATGGAGCATGCCGCAGAAGAAGAAATCGACCATTTGGCCTGGTGTGAACAACGTATCCGCCAATTGGGCAGCCATCCAAGCGTGCTCAACCCGCTGTTTTACGGCATGTCCTTCGGAATTGGCGCGGTTGCAGGTTTGATCAGCGACAAGGTCAGCCTGGGATTTGTCGCCGCAACGGAAGACCAAGTGTGCAAGCACCTCAATGAACACCTTGAACAATTGCCTGCCGAAGATGAAAAGTCGCGCGCGATTCTTGAGCAAATGCGTATCGACGAAGAACGCCACGCGGAATCTGCACTCGATGCGGGCGGCTACCGCTTCCCTGCCCCGATCAAATTTGGCATGAGCCTGATGGCAAAAGTCATGACTAAAAGCACTTATCGTATTTAATTGCTCCTGCAAAACGCGCACAAAAAAGGCGGCTTACCTCACGGTAGCCGCCTTTTTTTATCAAAACCTTACGACATGTTGCGTGCGTAAAAGATTTCGAGCATTTCGTGCTTAACGCGTTCAGTGACCTGAGCACGTTGCTCCACCGAAAGATTGCTGGTGGCATCGCCGAACAGGTAGTTATCCAGTTCGAAGTCCTTGAGCAGCATTTTGGTGTGGAACAGGTTCTCCTGATACACATTCACATCGGTCATTTGATAACCGGCGCGGGTGTCTTCGGAGAGGTAGTTCTGGATCGAATTGATCTCATGATCAATAAAGTGCTTCTTGCCTTCCACATCACGGGTAAAACCCCGGACGCGGTAGTCGACCGTCACGATATCCGAATCAAATTTATGAATCAGATAGTTGAGAGCTTTAAGCGGTGAAATAACGCCGCACGTCGACACGTCAATATCCACACGGAATGTTGCAATACCGTCCACCGGGTGAATCTCCGGGTAGGTGTGCACCGTAATATGACTTTTGTCGAGGTGAGCCAGAATGGTCTCGGGCAGCGGGCCTGGGGATTCTTCGATCTGGCTTTCGGTAGGTGTTACCGGCTGCTCCGAAATCAGAATAGTCACGCTGGCGCCTTGGGGATCGTAATCCTGACGGGCGATGTTCAGGATGTTGGCACCAATGATATCAACCACATCTGTAAGGATCTGCGTCAGGCGTTCTGCGTCGTACTCTTGATTGATGTACTCAACGTATGCCTGCTGGTCTTGCGGGGTTTCCGCATAGCAGATGTCATAGATGTTGAAGCTCAAGGTCTTTGTCAGGTTATTGAACCCGTGGAGCTTGAGTTTGCTTTTCACCGTAATAAAACTCTCTATGTCGATGCGGCTCGGCCGCGTGATCCAGCATGCCCGTCAAGTGCGTAGGACGCACCTGCGTAGGACGGTTAACACCTCTTCGCGATGGCGATTTTGGTTATCTGTTAGGACACGTGACCGGGAGATATCCCCGCCACGACCCTTAAAAAAGTGGCGCATTATGCAGACGTCCGCGACTGATCGCCAGAGTCTGCAACGCTTTTATGAAAATTGAATGTCCACTCAAGCCAGTTCGATTATTTCGTAGTCATGGCTGATCGCAACGCCAGCCGCGCCGAGCATGATCGACGCCGAGCAATACTTCTCGGCAGACAGCTCGATAGCCCGTTTAACCTGCGTTTCTTTAAGGCCACGCCCTTTGACTACAAAGTGCAGGTGAATTTTGGTGAACACCTTTGGGTCTTCAGTGGCGCGTTCGGCCTCCAAAAAAGCCTCACAACTTTCAACGGCCTGACGCGATTTTTTGAGAATGCTGACCACATCAAAGTTACTGCAACCGCCGAGTCCCAGTAACAGCATCTCCATCGGCCGCACACCCAGGTTGCGGCCACCGCTTTCAGGCGGGCCATCCATGACAACGACGTGGCCGCTGCCCGATTCACCCAAAAACATGGCTTCACCAGCCCATTGAATGCGTGCCTTCATTGCTCAGACTCCACTGGTTTAAAAGGGGCGCCAGCTTATCACAGGGCCGAAATTCGATGACTGACCAGCCTGAAGCGATTCTCTGACACAGCACTAGGAAAATTCTGCAATCGGTAAAGAATTCGTCTGGTAAGCTGGCGCCAAATCGCTGGCGCCAGCCAGCAAGCGCTCTATATAAAAATAGATATAACCCTTACCGTGCACGCTTTCCGGGATACAACCATGGTTGCCCTTACTCCCATACCCAAGATCAAAAACCTCGACAAATTTCTGACTCATTGCCAGCGCAAACGTTATCAAGCCAAGAGCAATATCATTTGTGCCGGCGAGCGTTCGCACACCCTGTTCTTTATCGTCAAAGGCTCAGTCACCATCGTGATCGAGGACGATGATGGGCGTGAAATGATCATCGCTTACCTCAACAGCGGGGACTTTATTGGCGAGTTGGGTTTGTTCGAACAACCGGGCCTGGAGCAGGCGCGCAGTGCATGGGTCAGGGCCAAGACCGAATGCGAAGTTGCAGAAATCAGTTACGCAAAATTCAGAGAGTACGCGCATCAGGAACCAGAAATCCTTTACGCGCTCAGCGGCCAAATCGCACAGCGGTTACGTAATACCACGCGCAAGGTCGGCGATCTGGCGTTCTTCGATGTCACCGGTCGCGTTGCGCGCTGCCTATTGGAGCTGTGCAAGCAACCCGATGCCATGACTCACCCGGACGGAATGCAAATTAAAGTAACGCGTCAGGAAATCGGCCGAATAGTCGGTTGTTCGCGGGAGATGGTTGGGCGGGTGCTCAAGGATTTGGAAGAACAAAACCTGGTCAGCGTCAAAGGCAAGACCATGGTGGTGTTTGGAACTCGCTAGGGCTTGAGTAAGGGCGCCAGTACCTGCTGATAGCGGGCAGTGAGCTGCTCGAAAAAATCCGGTGCCGCACACACTTCATGCAACGCAATGTGACTGTCAGCACGACAACGCTGCGCCAAGTCACAGCGTTGATTGAACCGATTGACCGCCGCCACCATCGATTCGCGTTCGTTATCGAGCAGTAATGCACCGTGAACCAGGCACACGGGCCGCTGGCCACCCTGACTTTGGCGCCAGCGTTGAGCAGTCCCCACTAACTTGCGAGCGTTCAGATTGACATTGAAACGGCCATCGCAAAAAGCCCCTTCAACCTCACCCAATGACGCAGTACCGCCCAATTCAGTCAACAGATCACAGATCGGCTGACACAGACGACGATAAGCCGTTTCGATCCGGCCGTGATCGCCTTCGCTGCGAGGTGGTGCGTAGACCAATGCGATATTCACCGTTGAGGCCGACTGCGGAACGGGTTCGCCGCCGGTTTCACGCAACAGGATCGGCCAGCCACTGGCGGCCAGCTCGACACTCGCATGCTCAAAACCTGGTGAACGATTCAAGCGCCGAGGCATGACCAGCGACCGGTCAGTGGGCTGCCAGAACAACACACCCGCCTCCAATTCGCCAGCACAGACCGCCGCCAGCAAATCCTGCTCGGCCTTAAGACCGGCTTCGACGCTAAGTTGTTGAATGACGGTCATGGGATTCCTGCTCAAAATCTGTAGCCACTGGCGCAGGCTGCAATAAGGGCGCTGGCAAATCGCAGCCTCGTACCTCGACAGCAACTACAGGGTTAATCCAGTGTTGAGCCGGTGATGGACGTACCGCGCTCCGGGAAGAACAAACGCTGCAACTCAGCACCCGGGTTTTCCGCACGCATGAACGCTTCGCCGACCAGGAACGAATACACCTCGCTGATTTCCATCAGCTCAACATCGGCGCGGTTCAGAATGCCGCTCTCGGTGATCACCAATCGATCACGCGGCACACGCGGCAACAAATCCAGCGTGGTTTCCAAACTCACCTCAAAGGTGTGCAGGTTACGGTTGTTGATCCCGACCAGTGGCGTGTCCAATGTTTTCAGGGCACGCTCCAGTTCGTCGCCATCATGCACTTCTACCAACACGTCCAGCCCGACGCTTTTAGCCAGGGCGGCCAGCTCGGCCATTTTCACGTCATCCAGTGCAGACACGATCAGCAACACACAGTCGGCGCCCAACGCACGGGCTTCAACGATCTGATACGGATCGATCATGAAATCCTTGCGGATCACCGGCAGCTTGCACGCCGCACGCGCCTGTTGCAGATAGGCGTCAGCGCCCTGAAAGTAATCAATGTCAGTGAGTACCGACAGACAGGTCGCGCCGCCTTTCTCATAACTTTGCGCAATGTCGGCAGGCACGAAATGCTCGCGAATCACCCCTTTGCTCGGCGATGCCTTTTTGATTTCGGCAATCACCGCGGGCTGTTTCAACTTGGCCTGCGCCAGCAAAGCCTTGGCGAAACCACGTACAGGATCAGCCTGAGCGGCCAGCCGTTCAACTTCGGCAAAGCTCACGCGGGCGCTGCGCTCAGCCACTTCCTGAACCTTGCGCGCCAGAATGTTTTCCAGAACGGTTGGCACACTCATGCTTCATTCTCCTGCTTGAAAATCGCGGTAAACGCGCCCAGTTCTTCCAGCTTTTCGCGGGCCAGCCCGGTGTGCAGCGCATCGTGCGCCAGCGCCACACCCTCTTTCAGAGTGTAGGCAAGATCAGCGGCGTACAACGCAGCGCCTGCATTGAGCACGATCATTTCAGCGGCTTTCTGGCCAGCCTCTGTTTTACGGCGGCCCAAAGCATCGCGGATCAGTTCCAGCGATTGTTCAGGGCTGTCGACCACCAGCCCAAACAGGCTTTGGCTCTTGATACCCAAGTCTTCAGGCTGCACCCAATACTCGGTGATTTCGCCTTTACGCAGCTCGGCCACAAACGTGGGCGCCGCCAGGCTGAACTCGTCCAGACCATCTTGCGAATGAACCACCAGCACATGCTTGCTGCCCAGGCGTTGCAGCACTTCAGCCAACGGACGGCAGAGCGCCTGATTGAACACGCCGACCACTTGATGCAACACGCCAGCCGGATTCGTAAGCGGGCCAAGCATATTGAACAGGGTTCGCAGCCCAAGATCGCGACGCGGGATGGCCGCGTGCTTCATGGCGCCGTGATGGGATTGGGCAAACATGAAGCCGATGCCCACGCTGTCGATGCAGCGTGCAACTTGTACCGGTGTCAGGTTCAGGTACACACCGGCCGCTTCGAGCAAGTCGGCGCTGCCACTTTTACCGGACACGGCACGATTGCCATGCTTGGCCACCGTGCAACCGGCGGCCGCGATCACCAATGCCGAAGCCGTGGAAACGTTGAAAATATTCGCCCCGTCGCCGCCGGTGCCAACAATGTCGACCACGCCATCGAGGGTATTGAGTTCGACCTTGTCCGCCAACTCGCGCATTACAGTGACGGCACCGACGATTTCGTCGATGCTTTCACTTTTCATACGCATGCCCATCATGAAAGCGCCAATCTGCGCCTCGGTGCATTGGCCGGTCATGATGTCGCGCATGACATCGCGCATTTCATCAGTGGTCAGGTCCAGATGACCGACGATACGGTTCAGGGCAGTCTTGATATCCATATGAAGTCCTTAGCGCGTGCCGCCGGTTTGTTTAAGAAAATTGGCGAACAGTTCATGACCTTGTTCGGTCAGGATCGATTCAGGGTGAAATTGCACCCCTTCGATATTGAGTGTTTTGTGGCGCAACCCCATGATCTCGTCCACCGAGCCATCCGCGTGTTGTGTCCACGCTGTCAGCTCCAGGCACTCAGGCAGGGTTTCGCGCTTGACCACCAGCGAGTGATAACGGGTGACGGTCAACGGGTTGTTCAATCCTTCGAACACCCCCGTATTGAGGTGATACACCGGACTGGTCTTGCCGTGCATGACTTGGCGTGCGCGAACCACGTCCCCGCCAAAAGCCTGGCCGATAGACTGATGACCCAGGCACACGCCCAGAATTGGCAGCTTGCCCGCAAAGTGTTTGATCGCTTGCAATGAGATGCCCGCCTCGTTCGGCGTGCATGGGCCGGGCGACACCACAATGCGCTCTGGGTTGAGCGCCTCGATCTCGGCCACGGTCAGTTCATCGTTGCGCACCACCTTGACCTCTGCACCCAGCTCGCCGAGGTACTGCACAACGTTATAAGTAAAAGAGTCGTAATTATCGATCATCAGCAACATGGCACAGCTCCTCAGGCGTCGGACGCGGGGGTTTGTTCAGCGAGCGCTACGGCGCGAAACATCGCGCGGCGTTTGTTCAGCGTCTCTTCCCACTCCAGGGCCGGTACCGAGTCGGCGACAATGCCGCCGCCCGCTTGCACATGCAATTCACCGTTCTTGATCACCGCCGTACGAATAGCGATGGCCGTGTCCATATTGCCGTTCCAGGCGAAGTAACCGACCGCGCCGCCATAGACACCGCGCTTGACCGGCTCCAGCTCATCAATGATTTCCATCGCCCGAATTTTCGGTGCACCCGACAACGTCCCTGCAGGCAAGATCGCACGCAACGCGTCCATCGCCGTCAGCCCGCTTTTCAGCTGGCCCGTGACGTTGGACACAATGTGCATCACGTTGGAGTAACGCTCGATGACCATTTTTTCAGTGAGCTTGACCGAACCGATCTCAGACACCCGGCCCGTATCGTTGCGGCCCAGATCGATCAGCATCAAGTGTTCGGCGATTTCTTTATCGTCACTGAGCAGGTCTTGCTCCAGCGCCAGATCAGCCTCTTCGGTTGCACCGCGCGGGCGCGTACCGGCAATCGGGCGCACGGTGATCAGGTTGTCTTCAACCCGCACCAGCACTTCCGGCGAACTGCCCACCACGTGGAAGTCACCAAAGTTGAAGAAGTACATATAAGGCGTTGGATTGAAGCAGCGCAACGCACGGTACAGATCAATCGGCGCTGCCTTGAAGTCGATGGACATGCGCTGCGACGGGACGACCTGCATACAATCGCCCGCGAGGATGTAGTCCTTGATTGTGTCGACCGCTTGCTCGTAATCACGCTGGGTGAAGCTGGAGCGGAACACCGGGTCCGCTGCCTGCTGAGCCGTAAAGTCCAGACCGCGACGCGGCGCAATGGGCTGACGCAACTGTTCAAGCAATGCCTCAAGCCGCGCCTGGCCTTCTTCATAAGCATCAGGTTGCGCCGGATCAACCAACACAATCGCGTGCATCTTGCCCGCGAGGTTGTCGAACACCACCACGGCATCCGACACCATCAGCAGAATGTCCGGCACGCCCAGCGGATCAGGGTTCGGGCATTTGCCCAAGCGCTTTTCCACATAACGCACACAGTCATAGCCAAAATACCCCACCAACCCGCCATTGAAGCGCGGCAAACCGGTAATGGTCGGCACGTTGTAGCGCGCTTTAAAGGCCTCGACAAACGTCAGCGGGTCTTCAACCTCGTGCGCTTCAATCTCGACGCCGTCTTGGGTCACGCGAACCTGATGGTCATGCACCCGCAATACCGTGCGGCACGGCAAGCCAATGATCGAGTAACGCCCCCACTTCTCACCGCCCTGCACCGACTCCAGCAAATAGGAGTTGGGCTGGTCAGCCAGTTTCAAGTAGATCGACAGCGGCGTGTCGAAGTCGGCCAGGGTTTCGCGGGCAAGCGGGATACGGTTATAGCCGGCAGCGGCCAAACGCAGGAATTCTTCACGGATCATGAGGTGCCTCGTGGTCTGAGGGTCAAACAGTCAGGTGTGCAAACGTGCCGGCTATCCGGCCAGATTCAAGTCAGGCGCGCCAACGCCAACGGGCCAGGGCCTTGATAACTTTCATCCAGAGTTTGCGAGTGACCACCACGATGGAATCTCTACGAGAGGGGTGAACAGAAGTGCCCAACGTTATCTCAGCCGCCGAATCTAAGCAACCGGCTATCAGCTCTTGCAGGTTACCGATCACCATGTCCGGCGACTCTTCTTCAATCGGGCGACCGTGGTTGTAGCCATAATTGAGCGCCACACAACGCACACCTGCGGCCTTGGCAGCCAGCACGTCATTGCGTGAATCACCAATAAACATTGATTGCTGCGGGGTGACGCCGGCCATTTTCATCACGAACAACAGCGCTTCGGGGTCGGGCTTTTTTTGCGGCAACGTATCGCCACCGATAATCCAGCGAAAAAAGCGCCCCAGCTTCAATTCATCCAGCAGC
The DNA here is from genome assembly GCF_001529285.1 of Pseudomonas sp. TAA207. Taxonomy (NCBI): domain Bacteria; kingdom Pseudomonadati; phylum Pseudomonadota; class Gammaproteobacteria; order Pseudomonadales; family Pseudomonadaceae; genus Pseudomonas; species Pseudomonas sp. TAA207. The sequence goes on from NZ_LLWJ01000039.1 coordinate 17,431, forward strand.
GGTGCCACAAAGCGCTCAGGTTTATTGGTGATCAGGGCCATCTCGACGCCCTGCTTTTGCAGCCACTTGAGACTTTCGCGCACACCGGGATAGACCTTGGTCTGATCATGGCCGCCATCGTAGGCCTCCATGAAAATCTCCAGCGCGTGCTCGGCCTCGGCGTCATCGACACCCGAGGCCTCAAGATTGCCAGCCAACGCACGGCGGACCAGCATCGGCGCACCGTTGCCGATCCACATCTTCACGTTTTCAAGACCGGCAGGCGGACGGCCCAACTTGAGCAGCATGGTTTCTACGGCCGAGGCCAGGTCTGGCACCGAATCAATCAGCGTGCCGTCCAGATCGAACATCACCAGCTTGGGCAATTGCCCCTGAAGGAGCTGCTCAAAGCCGCTCACGGACGCGCCAACGCAAGCTCGGCACGCATTTTCTGAATAACTTCTTCGTAGTTGGGCGTGTTGAAAATGGCCGAACCCGCGACGAACGTATCAGCACCCGCCTCAGCGATTTCGCGGATATTGCCGACGTTCACGCCACCGTCGATCTCCAGGCGAATATCACGGCCCGAAGCATCGATCAGCGCCCGCGCTTCACGCAGTTTGTCCAGAGTACCGGGGATGAACTTCTGGCCGCCGAAGCCCGGGTTAACGCTCATCAGCAAGACCATATCGACCTTGTCCATCACATACTTGAGCACGTCCAGCGGGGTCGCGGGGTTGAACACCAGCCCTGCTTTGCAGCCGCCTTCGCGGATCAATTGCAGCGAGCGGTCGATGTGCTGCGTGGCTTCGGGGTGGAAGGTGATGTACGTCGCGCCGGCTTCGATGAAATCGCCGATGATGCGATCAACCGGGCTGACCATCAGATGCGCGTCGATTGGAGCGGTCACCCCGTACTTGCGTAATGCGGCGCATACCATCGGGCCGATGGTCAGGTTGGGGACGTAATGGTTGTCCATGACATCGAAGTGAACGAAGTCAGCACCCGCAGCGAGTACGTTGTCTACTTCTTCGCCAAGACGGGCGAAATCGGCAGAAAGAATCGATGGGGCAATAGCGAAGGGCTGCATGACGCACCTTTTAGTGAGCTAAACACGGTGGCGCGCATGTATACCGCGCGCCCCGACGCGCACACCGCCTTGCGGCCGCTACGCGACCGATCGCAGCCTTCGGCAGCGACTACATAGGCATACGCGACGCTGTAGTCGCTGCCGAAAATAGCGAAGGGCTGCATGACGCACCTTTTAGTGAGCTAAACACGGTGGCGCGCATGTATACCGCGCGCCTCGACGCGCACACCGCCTTGCGGCCGCTACGCGACCGATCGCAGCCTTCGGCAGCGACTACATAGGCATACGCGACGCTGTAGTCGCTGCCGAAAATAGCGAAGGGCTGCATGACGCACCTTTTAGTGAGCTAAACACGGTGGCGTGCC
>NZ_LLWJ01000040.1:0-28292 GCF_001529285.1 Pseudomonas sp. TAA207
TTCGCGTTTCTTCGCGTTTTTATGTAGTCGCTGACGAGGCACGAGGCTGCGATCGAGTGCGCAGCGCTCGTAAATCTGATGACTGCGATATGTCTGAATCACCGGATTGAATGGCTTTACGACGGTTTTGCCGCCGATCACAGCCTCGCGCTACTCGTCAGCACCTACAGGGTTTGGCTGCGCCAGTGGAAACCAATCAGCGCTTGCCCGGGCCTTGTTCCAAATGGTTTTGGGTGCAATACCACTCTTGCTGCTGACTCAAGGCGCGGTCACGTGGCAAGTGCACACCGCAATGGGCGCAACGCACCATTGGCATAGCGCCAGGATCGACCGGCTTTTTAGTGGCTGCGAGGCTGGCCTTGTATTTACGCCAGAACCACACGCCCGCAGCAATCAGTGCCGCCCAGAACAGTAAACGAAACATGGTTATTCGCTATTCGAGAAAAGATGCGCCAGTTTAGCCAAGGACCGGGTAAGCGCCCAGCATCAAATGCAGCGCAAAAAAAAGAGTCCCGAAGGACTCTTTTTTGATGCATTGACGATCAGTCGAAAAGACCAAGGGTCATGTAGCTGAACCACGAACGGCTGTTGGTTTCCGTTTCTGGCTCTTCGATGATGTTGCCATCAGCATCTTTTGGTTTCAGTTCAGCAGGGATTGCATCTTTTGCATCCTGGAACTGCTTCTGCACGTCTTGGTTGGCGCGGGTTTCACCCGGTGGCAGTGGTGTGCTGGACTCGATCAGCCCCAGCGTCGCCTTGCTCAACCACGAACGGTTGTCCGACTCGGACACTTGCGGTACGAACTGACCGTCAACCAGGCTTGCGTGGTTCGGGTAGTTGTCCTTGAGCACTTCAAGGCTGGTATCTGCCAGTTTGTCGAGGTGCAGGCGCTGATAAGACTCAACCATTACCGCCAGGCCGTCAGCCACCGAAGGGGTTTCCTGGAAGTTCTCAACCACATAACGGCCACGGTTAGCCGAGGCTACATACGCCTGACGCGTCAGGTAGTAGTGAGCTACGTGGATCTCGTACGCTGCCAGCAGGTTACGCAGATAAATCATGCGCTGCTTGGCGTCCGGCGCGTAACGGCTGTTGGGAAAACGGCTGGTGAGCTGGGCGAACTCGTTATAAGAGTCGCGGGCAGCACCCGGGTCACGCTTGGTCATGTCCAGCGGCAGAAAGCGTGCCAGCAGGCCAACGTCCTGGTCAAACGAGGTCAAGCCTTTAAGGTAATAGGCGTAATCAACGTTGGGATGCTGGGGGTGCAGACGAATGAAACGCTCTGCGGCAGACTTTGCAGCTTCCGGTTCGGAGTTTTTATAGTAGGCATAGATCAGTTCAAGCTGAGCCTGGTCGGCGTAACGCCCGAACGGGTAGCGTGACTCAAGCGCCTTCAGTTTGGCGGTTGCACTGGTATAGCTGTGGTTGTCCAGATCGGCCTGTGCCTGCTGGTACAGCTCGACTTCGCTGAGGTTTTCGTCAACGACTTCCTTTGTCGACGAGCAAGCGGCGGTCAGTGCGAGGATGGCGATCAGCAGCAGGTGTCTCACTTGCATGGCGGCTTGCGTCCCTATGACGGCCGCTGTCTTGGGCGAGGCCGTCCTGTTATGATGAGCGCCCCGTGAAAAGCCTCGGGGCAAAAGACGCCGTATTTAACCACAAGCGCGCAGCCGAAACCAAAGGCTTGGCGCCGTCCTGATGAGCATGTCCGAGAAAATACTACTTCGCGCAGAGGTGCCGTCCGAATTGGGCGGCCAACGCCTCGATCAAGTCGCCGCACAATTATTCGCTGAGCACTCGCGCTCGCGCCTTTCCGCCTGGATCAAGGACGGCCGCCTCACTGTGGACGGAGGCGTCATACGTCCCCGTGACATCGTGCACGGTGGTGCCATCCTGGAGCTGACTGCCGAGCAGGAAGCCCAGGGTGAGTGGGTCGCCCAAGACATCCCCCTGGACATCGTTTACGAAGACGATGAAATCCTGGTCATCAACAAGCCTGCGGGCCTGGTGGTGCACCCGGCTGCCGGGCATGCCGATGGCACTTTGCTCAATGCGTTGCTCCATCACGTACCGGACATTGTCAATGTGCCGCGTGCGGGGATCGTGCACCGTCTGGACAAAGACACCACCGGTCTGATGGTGGTCGCCAAGACCATCCAGGCGCAGACGCAACTGGTCACCCAGTTGCAAAGCCGCAGTGTCAGCCGGATCTATGAGTGCATTGTTATCGGTGTCGTCACCGCCGGGGGCAAGATCGACGCGCCCATCGGCCGTCACGGCCAGCAACGCCAGCGCATGGCGGTAATGGAAGGCGGTAAACAGGCGGTGAGTCATTACCGCGTGCTTGAGCGCTTCCGTTCCCACACGCATGTGCGGGTCAAGCTGGAAACCGGGCGTACGCACCAGATTCGCGTGCATATGTCTCACATCAACTTCCCGTTGGTCGGAGACCCTGCCTACGGCGGTCGCTTCCGCATCCCGCCGGCAGCCAGTGTGACCATGGTCGAGTCGCTGAAAAACTTTCCGCGCCAAGCCTTGCACGCACGCTTCCTTGAGTTGGATCATCCGACGACCGGTAAGCGCATGAGCTGGGAATCACCATTGCCAGACGACTTTGTCTGGTTGCTGACCCTGCTCAAGCAAGACCGCGAGGCGTTCATCGGATGAACACCTTCCTGATTCCTGACTGGCCAGCGCCGGCAGGCATCAGGGCCTGCGTGACCACCCGTGCGAACGGTGTCAGTGTGGCGCCGTTCGACAGCTTCAATCTGGGCGATCATGTCGGCGACGATCCTGTTGCCGTCGCACATAACCGCCAGCGCCTGACCCACATTTTCGATGTGCAGCCCGCGTGGCTCAGCCAGGTTCACGGGGTTGTCGTCGCGCCTGCCGATCCGCAGCAGATTGCCGAGGCTGACGCCAGCTGGACGGCTACGCCAGGTATCGCCTGCACGGTAATGACCGCCGACTGTTTGCCTGCACTGTTCTGCGATCGTGCCGGCACCCGCGTGGCGGCCGCGCATGCGGGGTGGCGGGGGTTGGCCGCAGGTGTCCTTGAAGCCGCAGCTTTAAGCCTCAATGTTGAACCTTGTGACATATTGGTCTGGCTGGGGCCTGCCATCGGCCCGAAAGCCTTTGAAGTGGGTGGGGAGGTGCGTGACGTCTTTATAAAGGACATGCCTCACGCTGGCACAGCGTTTGTACCCAGCATCAACGCCGGGCGCTTTATGGCTGACATTTACGCGCTGGCGCGCCTGCGGTTGGCACGCTGCGGTATCACTGCGGTCTATGGCGGCGGCTTTTGTACAGTCACCGACCCACGCTTTTATTCCTACCGGCGCAGTCCTCGTACTGGCCGTTTCGCATCACTGGTCTGGATCGAATCATCCCCAGGCTGATCTGCGTCATTCGTCTTACGCTTGAAACTCCCAGAATTGCCCGCATCTACTAAGGTATCTGGCAGGTTTCTTCATTCAGGAGTTTCCATCCCTCCGGCCTGCTCATAAGGAAGGTGACGAATGCGTATAGATAGATTAACCAGCAAGTTGCAATTGGCGTTGTCCGATGCTCAGTCATTGGCTGTTGGCCATGACCATCCGGCGATTGAGCCCGCGCACTTGATGCAGGCATTGCTGGAACAGCAGGGCGGCTCGATCAAGCCTTTGCTGATGCAAGTCGGTTTTGATGTAAACAGCCTGCGTAAAGAGCTGACCAAAGAGCTCGATCAACTGCCAAAAATTCAGAATCCTACCGGCGACGTCAACATGTCGCAGGATTTGGCACGTTTGCTGAACCAGGCAGACCGTCTGGCGCAACAGAAAGGCGACCAGTACATCACCAGCGAAATCGTATTGCTGGCGGCGATGGACGATAACAGCAAGCTGGGCAAGCTGTTGCTGGGGCAGGGCGTGAGCAAAAAAGCCCTGGAAAACGCCATCAACAACCTGCGCGGCGGCGAAGCCGTCAATGACCCGAACGCTGAAGAGTCGCGCCAGGCGCTGGACAAATACACCATCGACCTGACCAAGCGTGCCGAAGAAGGCAAGCTCGACCCGGTGATTGGCCGTGACGATGAAATTCGTCGCACCATTCAAGTGTTGCAGCGTCGGACTAAAAACAACCCGGTGCTGATCGGTGAGCCTGGCGTGGGTAAAACCGCCATCGCCGAAGGTTTGGCTCAACGGATCATCAACGGTGAAGTGCCTGACGGCTTGAAAGGCAAACGCCTGCTGTCGCTGGACATTGGTGCGCTGATTGCGGGTGCCAAGTTCCGTGGCGAGTTCGAAGAGCGCCTCAAATCATTGCTCAACGAGCTGTCGAAACAGGAAGGGCAAATCATCCTGTTTATCGACGAGTTGCATGTCATGGTCGGTGCCGGTAAAGGCGAAGGCGCGATGGACGCGGGCAACATGCTCAAGCCTGCGTTGGCTCGGGGTGAATTGCATTGCGTGGGTGCTACCACCCTCAACGAGTACCGCCAATACATTGAAAAAGACGCAGCACTTGAGCGTCGTTTCCAAAAAGTACTGGTGGATGAGCCGAGCGAAGAAGACACCATCGCCATCCTGCGTGGCCTGAAAGAGCGTTATGAGGTTCACCACAAGGTTGCGATTACGGACGGTGCGATCATTGCGGCGGCCAAACTCAGCCATCGCTACATCACCGATCGCCAGTTGCCTGACAAGGCGATTGACCTGATCGACGAAGCGGCCAGCCGTATTCGCATGGAAATCGACTCCAAGCCCGAAGTGCTGGACCGCCTGGAGCGCCGCCTGATTCAACTGAAAGTTGAAGCCCAGGCGTTGAAGAAAGAAGAAGACGAGGCAGCGAAAAAACGTCTCGAAAAATTGCAGGAAGAAATCGAGCGCCTTGAGCGTGAGTATTCCGACCTGGAAGAAATCTGGACTTCGGAAAAAGCCGAAGTGCAGGGCTCTGCCCAGATCCAGCAAAAGATCGAGCAAGCGCGCCAGGAACTGGAAGTCGCACGCCGCAGCGGTAACCTGAACCGCATGGCCGAGTTGCAGTACGGGATCATTCCTGACCTGGAACGCAGCCTGCAAATGGTCGACGAGCACAGCAAAACTGAGAACCAGTTGTTGCGCAGCAAAGTGACCGAAGAGGAAATCGCTGAAGTCGTCTCGAAATGGACCGGTATTCCCGTGTCCAAAATGCTCGAAGGCGAGCGCGACAAGCTGATGAAGATGGAAAGCTTGCTGCACCAACGTGTGATTGGTCAGGACGAGGCGGTTGTAGCCGTGTCCAATGCGGTACGTCGTTCGCGTGCAGGGTTGAGTGACCCGAACCGTCCTAGCGGCTCGTTCATGTTCCTTGGCCCAACCGGTGTCGGTAAAACCGAGTTGTGCAAGGCGCTGGCCGAGTTCCTCTTTGATACTGAAGAGGCGATGGTGCGCATCGACATGTCCGAGTTCATGGAGAAACATTCCGTGGCTCGTCTGATTGGTGCACCACCAGGCTATGTGGGCTACGAAGAGGGTGGCTACCTGACCGAAGCTGTGCGCCGCAAGCCTTACTCGGTGATTCTGCTGGACGAAGTCGAGAAGGCGCATCCGGACGTGTTCAACGTGCTGCTGCAAGTGCTGGAGGACGGTCGACTGACAGACAGCCACGGTCGTACAGTCGATTTCCGCAACACGGTGATCGTGATGACTTCCAACCTGGGGTCTGCACAGATCCAGGAGCTGGTCGGTGATCGCGAAGCGCAACGGGCTGCGGTGATGGATGCGGTGAGTACGCACTTCCGGCCGGAGTTTGTGAACCGGATCGACGAAGTGGTGATCTTCGAGCCTCTGGCCCGTGATCAGATCGCCGGTATCGCTGAGATCCAGTTGGGTCGCCTGCGCAGTCGTCTGGTTGAGCGTGACCTGAGGCTGGAATTGAGCCAGGAGGCTTTGGACAAGTTGATTGCGGTAGGTTACGACCCGGTATATGGCGCGCGGCCTCTGAAACGTGCGATCCAGCGCTGGATCGAAAACCCGCTGGCTCAACTGATTCTGTCCGGTCAGTTCCTGCCAGGCTCGACGGTCGTGGCTACGGTGAAAGACGACGAAATCGTCTTCGCCTAACGCTCTACAGCGGTGTTTTGAAGAAGGCCTCGCACTGCGAGGCCTTTTTTTAGTTTTTTTCGTTAGGGTGTTGATCCGTAAGGAAAACACTTGTAAGATGCGCCCCGCAGTAAGTCACCCGCAACGGCAACCTGGCCCAAACCAGGAAGCCCGCTAGAAGAGCTAACACATTGTCTTCTAACGAAAAATAAGGGTTGACAAGGGTTTGAAAGGTTGTAGAATGGCCCGCCTCAGAGACGTCAACGTAGCGATACGCTGAAGTCAACGAGAGTTGCAAAGAGTTACAATGTTGTAGATTGAAATATGTAGTTCCGCGATAGCTCAGTTGGTAGAGCAAATGACTGTTAATCATTGGGTCCCTGGTTCGAGTCCAGGTCGTGGAGCCATTTTCAAGCCGGGGTATAGCGCAGTCCGGTAGCGCGCCTGCTTTGGGAGCAGGATGTCAGGAGTTCGAATCCCCTTACCCCGACCATTTTTGGGTCGTTAGCTCAGTTGGTAGAGCAGTTGGCTTTTAACCAATTGGTCGTAGGTTCGAATCCCACACGACCCACCATTTTTGGCTCCAGTTCACTGGGGTTAGATCTTAAGATCAGAGGCCAAAAGCACTGATCGCAGAAGGCGCCTCTTTGAAGGTGCCTTTTTTTTACCGGGGTATAGCGCAGTCCGGTAGCGCGCCTGCTTTGGGAGCAGGATGTCAGGAGTTCGAATCCCCTTACCCCGACCATTTTCTGCCCGGCAGTAATGGGTGTAGAAAATCAGGCTCTGACGCCAATCGCGTCAAAAGCCATTAAAAAAAGCGTCCTGCGGGACGCTTTTTTTATGCCTGTAGAAAAGTCATTTGAAGCCATGTAGCCGATGACGAGTTCCGCGCGGCTACGTCGGGCAGCGCAGCGGTTGTAAATCAGCTGTCGCGACCGCTCAAAGGGTCGTGGACTCAGGATTTACAATCACCGCGCATTCGCGCGTAGCCTGCGGCAACTGCTATGTGAGCCAGGTGCGCCTGCGACGGTTCAAGCTTTGGCCGCCTTATCATCCGCGTCCTGTAGATCCTGCAATGCAGCTGAATATTGATCGGCTTCCGCCTTTGGCACCATCTGCCATGACGGTTTGCGCACCGCATAGAAGATAAAAGGCGGCACGCCAGCAATCACCAGGCCAATTAGCAAGATCCCCGCATATTCGAAAAACGGCATATGGCTGAAGTTGTTGGGCGGAATAAACCCAAAGATCAGTGCCACGCACGTCGAGAACAGCCCCAAGTAACACCAGCCATGCAGCCCTTTGAGAACAAAGCCGCGTTTAACCGTAGGTTGGGTTTTACGTAGCTTCATGGCCGCCAAAAACATAAACACATAAATAATCAGATACATCAGTGCCGCCATGGCGCTGATCATCCAAAACGCGTCGGACACGTTGTCGATAAAGATGTAAATGGTCGACAGCAAGGTCACGATGACCGCTTGCAGGTACAAAATATTTTTTTGTACCCCCTTAGCGTTCACTTTTTGCAGGCTGGGCGGCAGCATCCCCGCTTTACCGACAAATAACAGGCCGGTCGACGGTCCGCCTGTCCAGGCCAACACGCCACCCAAAGCACCAATAATCAACAATACAGCCATGATTTTGGTTGCCCACGGCATGCCAAAGCCCTCGAAGAACGCGGCATACGCTTGAATCACACCAGCGGTGAGGCTGGTTGAATCGGCGGGCACGACCAGTGAAATCGCCACGGTAGGCGGGATAAACACCAGCATGATCAACACAAACGCTAGCAAGATAGCCCGCGGCATTTCTTTTTGCGGATTACGCAGCTCGCGGGCGTGAATGGCGTTCATTTCGATACCGGCAAATGCCAGAAAGTTACCCACAATCAACACCAGCCCCGAGATGGAACCGGTGAACTCGCGCCACAGATCGCCGTGCAAATTATGCGCACCGGACTTCACGGTTTGGTGGGTGTCAAAAATGGTAGGGATCAAGGCATCCCAGGTCAGTGGGGTCGCCGATTTATGCCCCAATACCAACCACGCAACGCCTAATATCACCAACAACGCGGCGGGTAGCGCAGTACCCAGTAGCATGAACCACGACGTCAGCTTGGACAGCGTGGTCATGCCGTTCAGCGTGATAAACGTCGACATCCAATACAGCACGATGATCACCGTGGCGGTAAAAACGCCACTTTTGGCCAACTCAGGATTTATGAGATAGGCCATGGTGCTCGCGCCGAACCCCAGCACGATGGGATACCACACCACCACTTGAATCCACATGAACCACATGATGAAAAAGCCGGGCCTATCGCCATATGCCTGGCGTACCCAGCCATAAATTCCGCCGTTCCAGCCCGTACCCAGTTCAGAGGCGACCAGCGATACGGGGATGAAGAACAACAGCGCCGGGATGATGTACAAAAAAACCGAACCCAGGCCATACACCGCCATGCTCGGCAGTGAACGGATACTGGCCACTGCGGCGACCATCATGAAGCAGATGGTCAGCCATGAGATGTAAGTTTTAGCCTTGCTGGTGGTAGCCATAACGTCACCCTCCATGTCGCGTGATTAATCCAGCAGGCTCAAATTGAGCGTGCGGCTGAGGTGCTCGGCGGCCAGTTGGCCGCGAACGCTGTTGCCCGCTACATCCAGTGGTGGCGCAAACGCCGCGATTGCACAGACACCCGGCACCACGGCCAGAATCCCGCCGCCCACACCGCTTTTGCCAGGCAGGCCGACTTTGTAATACCAGTCGCCCGTGGTGTCATACAGGCCATTCAAAGTCATTTCGGCCAATATAGGGGCGACGTTTTTGGCCTCGACCACGCGTTGTTGCGTCACCGGGTTGACCCCGCGATTGGCCAGCGTTGCGCCCATCGTCACCAAATCGCGGCAGGTAATGGCCACCGAGCATTGACGGGTATATACGTCGCACACTTGCATTGGATCGGCATGCATGTAGCCGTAGCTCTGAAGCAGCCAGGCAATCCCCCGGTTGTGCTGATTGCTCGATGCTTCGGACGCATACACCTCTTCGTTTACCGCCAGTTCGTGTCCGGCAAACGCGTTGTAGGTCGCGTGAATTTTCTCCCAGCGCTCTTTTGCCGTCTGGGCCTTGAGCAAGCTCACGGTGGCCATTGCCCCGGCGTTGACGAATGGGTTGAGCGGTCGCCCCTTATGCAGCTCCAGCGCTACCACCGAGTTGAAAGGTTCGCCCGTGGGGTCACAGCCAATCTTGCTGCGCAAGGACTGCGGCCCAATGTCATCCAGTACATGGGCCAGGGTAAATACCTTGGAAATCGACTCGATGGCAAAGGCGTAATCGGTGTCACCGACCTCGGCATGGGTGCCATTACAAAACATGATGCTGATGCCGAACAGGTTGGCCGGGACTGAAGCCAGGTACGGGATGTAGCTGGCATTTTTACCGTGGTGGTTGCTGGCAAAGCGTTGATGGGCTGTTTGCAGTGCGTGAGTCACTGAATCGTCAACCGTGGTGGGTTGTATTTTCATTGCGCTCGCTCCGTGCGGACGATGGGTCGCGAGGAACTATAGGACGGAATTCGGGGACATGCCCGCAGGCAGGGCAAAGTCGAAATGCTTGGCTATGCTGTTAGCCCAACGCTGAGCCAGTGAGAGGAGGTCGGCCCAGCCACTGTCGATTACACAAGGAGAGTTCACATGGCGCTGCACCGAATCAAACGTCATCGCGACACCGACCCCGTTTTTGGCTCATCGGCACTGGCCCATGCCGCAGCAACCAAATTGTTCCCCGAGGCAGAGCAATCTGCGCGTGAGGTTTACCAATTGGTTCATGACGAGTTGTACCTGGACGGTAACGCTCGCCAGAACCTCGCGACTTTCTGCCAAACCTGGGAAGAAGACGAAGTTCACAAACTCATGGACCTGTCGATCGACAAGAACATGATCGACAAGGACGAGTACCCGCAGTCCGCCGAGCTTGAAAGTCGGTGTATCCACATGCTTGCCGACTTATGGCATTCGCCTGCTGCCGCGACCACCATCGGCACGTCCACGGTAGGTTCCAGCGAAGCGTGCATGCTCGGAGGCCTGGCCGCCCTGTGGCGCTGGCGTGCAGCCCGCAAAACCGCAGGCAAACCGACCACCACACCGAATATGGTCTGCGGACCGGTTCAAGTGTGCTGGCATAAATTTGCGCGTTATTGGGATGTTGAAATTCGCGAAGTGCCCATGTCAGAAGGGCAATGGTTCATGACCCCGCAAGACATGCTCGAACGAGTCGATGAAAACACCATCGTGGTGGTCCCGACCTTTGGCCAAACCTTTACGGGCCTGTATGAAACGGTGAAGCCGCTTTCTGATGCGCTGGATGATCTTGAAAAGCGCAACGGTCTGAACGTGGCAATTCACGTCGACGGGGCAAGTGGCGCAATGCTGGCCCCGTTCTGTGCGCCGGACATTGAGTGGGACTTCCGCCTGTCGCGGGTCAAGTCCATCAGCACCTCAGGGCATAAGTTCGGTTTGGCTCCGCTGGGTGCAGGCTGGGTGGTATGGCGCGATGCGCAGGACTTACCTGAGGGGCTGATCTTTCATGTGAATTATCTGGGCGGAGACATGCCGACATTCGCCCTCAACTTTTCGCGTCCGGCGGGGCAGATCATTGCGCAGTACTACAACTTTTTGCGTTTAGGCCGTGAAGGGTATGAGCGGATTCACTCGGCGTGCTACGAAACTGCGCAGTTTTTAGCGCGTGAACTGGTCAAAATCGGGCCGTTTGAAATGCTCTATAACGGTGATCCGCAGTTGGGGATTCCGGCGTTGACCTGGCGACTGAAGCCGGGCGCTAACGCCAATTTTTCGCTGTACGACTTGGCAGACCGTTTGCGCATACGCGGATGGCTCGTCCCGGCATATAGCCTGCCGGCAAACGTTGAAAAGGTAGTCGTGCAAAGGATTTTGGTGCGTCAGGGCTTGTCGATCGACATGGCCAAGCTGTTGCTGGCGGACTTTGAGCGGGACATTAAATTCTTTGAGGAGCATCAGCCCCACGGCTTTAAAGGCCGTGAAGCTGAGGCGGGCAATCACGCCGGGCGCTAATAGCCCTGTCGCTGGCAAAGGTTGCGAGTTTTTAACCTTCGCAGCCTGCGGCAGCGACTACAGATTTAGCATTAATGCAGTTTCAGGCGCGGCTCGGTGCCGCGTCCGATTCGGCTACCCAGCATCAGCATCAAGGTGCGGAAGGTGCCGTAAAGCGCCATTTGGTGCATGCGATACAGCGAGATATAGAACATTCGCGCCAGCCAGCCTTCGAGCATGACGGTGCCCATCAAGCTGCCCATCAAGTTACCCACAGCCGAAAAGCTCGACAGCGAAATCAGCGAGCCGTAATCGCGGTAGTGGTAATCCGGCAGGTTGGGTTTACCTTCCAGCCGCAGTTTCAACGATTTGGCCAGCAGCGATGCTTGTTGGTGGGCCGCTTGAGCGCGAGGCGGCACCATCCGGTCTGTGCCGGGTTGCGGGCATGCCGCGCAGTCACCAAAGGCGAAAATATTGTCATCGCGGGTGGTTTGCAGGGTCGGGCGCACCACCAATTGGTTGATGCGGTTGGTTTCCAGCCCGGCAATGTCTTTCAAAAAGCCCGGCGCACGAATCCCGGCGGCCCATACCTTCAGGCTTGCAGGAATGACCTGGCCGTCTTTGGTGATCAAGCTATCGGCCGTCACTTCGCTCACGGCTGAGTTGGTCAGCACCGTGACCCCGAGTTTTTCCAGCGTCTTGTGCACAGGCCCGCCGATGCGCTCCGGCAGCGCGGGCAATACCCGCGGCCCGGCTTCGATCACGGTGATGTGCATGTTTTCGGGTTTGATTCGGTCCAGCCCATAAGCCGCCAGCTCGTGTGCGGCATTGTGCAACTCGGCCGCCAATTCAACGCCGGTAGCACCCGCACCGACGATGGCGACGCTGATGTTTTCAATGGCGTCGGTTTGGCCTGCGTGCGCGCGCAGGTAATGGTTAAGCAACTGTTGATGGAATTTTTCGGCTTGTTTGCGCGTATCCAAAAACAGGCAATGCTCAGCGGCGCCCAAGGTGCCGAAATCATTAGTGGTACTGCCCACCGCAATCACCAGCGTGTCATAGCTCAGCTCGCGTGCGGGGACCAGTTCTTCGCCGTTTTCATCGAGGGTTGCCGACAATGAGATCTTTTTCGCCTCACGATCCAAACCACTCATGCGCCCCAGCTGAAACTCGAAATGGTTCCATTTGGCTTGAGCCACGTAGTTGAGTTCATCTTCGGAGGAGTTCAGCGACCCCGCAGCGACTTCATGCAGCAAGGGTTTCCAGATGTGGGTCAGGTTGGCGTCGACCAGCGTAACGCTGGCTTTGCCGCGTTTACCCAGAGTTTTGCCCAGGCGGGTCGCCAACTCCAGGCCACCGGCGCCGCCGCCGACAATCACAATACGATGGGTCATAGGTATCACTCTCAAGGCTTGAAAAAAAATTCTGTGCTGGAGTCAGTTGGGCGAGCGCCATGCAGCTCATAGCGCCAAATAACTCAGGAGGCGGCTCAAAAAGCCCATGCTGATGACCACGATCAATACCACCCCAAGGAGCAACCACGGCCTGAAGGGCCGGCGCTCAACCTGATGCTGTGGCAGTTTCAGATACTCTTCGACACGTTGTTGGTCATCTGGGTTCAAGCGACTGGACATAGCATTTGCCTCGTCAGATAGACGTTGCGGGATGTGTAAAAGCTACAGCTTTGATTCAACCGGGATGAAAAGAAGCATAGCCGCTGGGGCCTAAAGGCTCGACCCGCAGTTCGTCGTCTAGACGAATGATTCCGCTTTCTATAACCCTGGCCGTAATCCCTCCGTGGCCGCGCACGGCTTGAAACGTGCCTGCTCCCAGCCGCTGTTCAAGTCGCGCACACGGTTGGCACCAGCCCGTGGTCTCAAATATCGCCCCGCCAATGCTGAAGCGCCGCCCTTTGAGGCTGAACAAATTGATACCGCTGACCACAATGTTGCGTCGCAAGTCTTGAGGTAATACGGGGTTGTCAGCAGGTCGGCCCAGCAGCGAATTTATCACCGCCAAGTGCTCCCATTGAACCAGCGTGACTTGTCGCGCATTGCGCGCACCGGGGCGGGCATGATCGCCAGTCAATCCGGCTTCGCGGCGTGCTTCTACCGCGGCAAGCTCCAACAGGTCGGCGCGCGAGGCGGGGCGCACACCGATCCAGCGTACACGCCCCGTTTGCGGTACGTGGGCGATCAGTTCTTGCAATGGGCTCACAGACTGATTCCGACATCAAAAATAATGCTGCGCCCCAAATTACTGCGCAGAAAGTCAGGGGCATCCGGTTGCGCAAACAGCACCCTGGCGAAGGTCGGCCCCACCAGCGACAGCGAGCGCCACCCCATGCGCAAATATTCGGTGGGCGGCGGGAAGTGGCTGTTGAGGTCCAGCACCTCTCGTTTGAGGCTGGAAAACGCAATGATGTCCAACTGCCCCAAGTCGATATCGCGCTCGCGGTAATTGGTGGCCTTTTTGTGCAGTGTGGGGCTGAGCCGTTGCAGCAACTTGCTGGCGGGTATGCGTTTGGGGCGGGCTTCGCGGCGTACCAATTGGCTCAATGAGTAAGCGTTGCGACGCCGTTGCAGCTCGTCGCGCCATTCATCGCTCAGGCGCCGGCCTTCATCAAGGACAAAGAACACCTCAAACCGCGCATCGCGAAACAAAACGTCCGGCGGCTCGTGATCGGGTTGGGTGAAGTCTTGCGTGTGATAGCCAATATTCAAGCCTTGTAGCAGGCGCTGGCAGACCCAACGCTCACGCTCCCATTTGCGGGCATTGGACAAAAAGGCATTGGCTTGCTCGGCCTGAATGGTTAACAGGCGTAAATAATCAGAGTCATCCATGCGCGCAGCTTAGCCTCCAAACGGGTGTGACTCCAAGTGCGCGGTGTAGACTGAGCCGTATTATCCACACAGGCTTTAAACAGGGAGGATTGAGCGGTGTGCTTGAGCAAGGTTAAGTGGGGGGCACTCGTATGATTGCCGCCGAGGTGTTATCTGCCCAAACGATGGTGATCGGTTGGCTGTTGTATGTGCCCGTTGTGCTGTGGGCAGTGGCGCGAGCGCCGTGGGTAGAACTATTTAGCGATACCCGGCGTCAGCATTTGCTGTTTGGCACTGTGTTTGCGCTGTTTTTGTTGTGGCTGGTGCGGCGCGACTTTGACACCGGAGTGTCCTATCACTTCATTGGGTTGACCGTCGTTACGTTGCTGCTGGATTGGCCGTTGGCGATAGTCGGCGCGCTGATGGCGCAAACAGGGTTGGTGTTGTTGGGGCGACAGGATCTGGCCGCAATGGGCCTCAATGGCGTGTTGTTGATTGTCTTGCCGATCGCGGTGACTGAAACCTGTGCTCGTCTGGTTGAGCGTGCGCAACCACGCAATCCGTTTGTGTATATCTTTTGTTCCGGTTTTTTTGCTGCGGCCCTGGCGGCGTTGCTGTGTTTGCTGGTGGGGTTGGGGGTGTTGTGGCTGGACGGGTTGTTTGTAATGCCCGAGTGGCTGGAAGACTTTATCGGTTATTTGTGGCTGATTATCTTCCCGGAAGCGTTCATCAACGGGATGTTGGTCACGGCGCTGGTGGTGTTTTGCCCTGAGTGGCTTGAAACGTTCAATCGAACCCGCTACCTGGCGGCGCCGTGGAAGGACGATGGTCCCTCGTAAGCCCCGTAGTCGCTGCCGAAGGCTGCGAGCTTTTGACATTTATATGGAAAAGCCCGCAGCCTTCGGCAGCGACTACGGTGATGAAGGGTTTATGGATCAGTGAGTGAGCGACTCCATATCTTGCGAAAACATTTCATCTTCCGCATCCGGCATGACCGGGATTTTGTGTTCTTCGCTGGCCCAGGCACCCAGGTCGATCAGTTTGCAACGGTCCGAGCAGAAAGGCCTGAAGGCGTTGGCAGCGTCCCATTGCACGGCAGAGCCGCAGGTTGGGCAGTCTACGGTCATCGGTTTGGTCATGATTGGCCTCCACTCAAGGTTAAATAGGTTTGATGCAGGCGCTCGACTTGGGTGTGTAGCGCCTTCAGGTCTTTGTCGTTGACCAGCACATCATCGGCAAAACTCAAGCGTTCTTCGCGGCTGGCTTGGGCTTTGAGGATGGCCTGAATTTGCTCTTCGCTGGTGTTGTCACGTAATAGCGTGCGCTGGATTTGCAGCGCTTGCGGCGCATCGATCACCAGCACCCGCTGTGTTGTAGCGTGCTGCCCGGACTCGACCAACAGTGGCGATACCAAAATCGCATACGGTGACTGCGCCTTGGCCAGGTTGAGTGCGATCTCTTCACGAATTAGCGGGTGTAGCAGCGACTCCAGCCAAAGGCGTTGCTGCGGGTCGGCAAAAATCAGGCTGCGCAAGGCACCACGGTTAAGTTGGCCATCAGCCTGCAGCACGTCAGCGCCGAAATGCTCAGCTATTTTTGCCAAGGCCGCACGCCCCGGTTCAACCACCCAGCGCGCGGCGTGATCGGCGTCCACCACATGAACGCCGAGGGCAGCAAAGTGCTCGGCAGCGGCACTTTTACCACTGCCAATCCCGCCGGTCAGGCCAAGAATCCAGGGTTTCGAAGAGGCGGTATTCATGTCAGGTCGCAAGTTGCCAATAGAAAGCGCTCATTTGACCACCCCAGAGCAATGCAATCCACCCGGCAATCGCCAGATACGGCGCAAAAGGGATAGCCGTTGCCCTATGAGCACGGCGCAAGCCCATCAACCCCAGGCCAACAGCCGCGGCGACCAGTGACGAGAGCAAAAGGGTCAGCGGCAATACGGCTACGCCGCCCCACGCGCCAAACAAGGCCAGCAGTTTGAAGTCGCCATGCCCCATGCCGTCCTTGCCGGTGATCAGTTTGAACAGCCAGAAAATCACCCACAAACTCATATAGCCGATGGCGGCGCCCCAGACCGCCAGCGATAGCGTGGTGAACATCTCGAACGTGTTGAGCAGCAAGCCCAGCCATAGCAGCGGCAGCACGATCACATCGGGCACGATGCGGTGTTTGGCATCTATGAGGCAAATGGCGATCAGCCCCCATGTCAGTAACAGCACCCAGCCGGTTTGCGCGTTGACTCCCAGGTGCCAGGCGATGAAAGCGCAGATGAGTGCACAGGCCAGTTCGGTCAGGGGGTAGCGCGGGCTGATGGTTTTTTTGCAGTGTGAGCATTTGCCGCCTAGCAGCCCATAACTGAGCAGCGGGATGTTTTCCCATGCCTTTAAGCGATGCTGGCACTGTGGGCAGTGAGACGCGGGTAAAAGCAGGTTATAGGTCGGATTCTTGGCTGGCGCGGGCTGCTCGAGCAGTTCGCGCGCCTGGGTTTGCCAATCGTGCTCAAGCATCTTGGGCAGGCGCCAGACCAGTACATTTATAAAGCTGCCGACCAGCAGACCGAGCACTAAAACGCACGCGACAAAGGCATCAGGATGGCGGCTAAAGAAATCGATCATGCTCAAATCACTTGGCCCAAGGTAAAAATCGGTAAATACATGGCGATCACCAGACCGCCCACCACGACACCCAATACCACCATGATTGCGGGCTCCATTAACGTTGTCAGGGTGTCGACGAGGTGATCGACCTCGCTCTCATAATAGGTCGCTACATGATTGAGCATGCCGTCCAATGTGCCAGATTCTTCGCCTATGGCTGTCATTTGAATCGCCATGCCCGGAAAGACGCGGGTATTGCTCATGGCCACATGGATCTGTGTACCCGTGGCGACCTGATGTTTGAGCCGCAACACGGCCTCTTTGAGCACGCAATTACCGGTAGCCCCTGCCACTGAATCCAGTGCCTCAAGCAACGGTACACCCGCCGCCAGGGTGGTGGACAAGGTGCGGGCAAACCGGGCAATCGCCGAGATATGTTGCAGGTGCCCCAGCACGGGCAGCTTCAACAGCCAGCCGTCCAGGCGCTGGCGCCACGGTGGCGAGTGTTTATAGCGATGACGAAGAGTGCCCAGTGCGCCCGCTGTCGCGATTAATAGCCAGGCGCCATGGTCTTGCAGCGCTTGCGACACGCCGATAACCCACAGGGTGAAGGCGGGTAACTGGGCATTGAACGATGCAAATATGCTCTGAAACTGCGGCACCACTTTGATCAACAGAATGGCGCTTACCAGTAGCGCTACCAGCAATATGGCGATGGGATAGGTCATGGCCTTTTTGATTTTTTGTGCCAGCGCCTCACTCTTCTCCCGGTCGCTGGCGATGCGTTGCAGCAACACATCCAGAGCGCCTGCCTGTTCCCCGGCTTCCACCAGATGGCAAAACATGGCATCGAAGTGGACCGGTTTTTTACGCAGTGCGGCACTCAGGCTGGTGCCTGCGGCGATGTCGAGTGTGAGATCGGTCACCAGTTGACGGGTGGCCGGTTGTTCGAAACCTTTGGCGATGACCTCCAGCGCTTGCAGCAGCGGTATTCCAGCGTTGATCAGCGTTGCCAATTGGCGGCTGAAGAGCGTGATGTCTGACGAGTTTACGGTGCGATTTATGAATGATTGAGCGCTGCCCAGGCGTCGAACTTTAGCTGCGCTGACACCTTGGCGCCGTAGTTGGGCGCGGATCATTGCGAGGCTGTTAGCCCTGATTTCGCCCTGGCGTCGCTCACCGTTTACGTCTGTGCCCTCCCAGCGATACAGGTGGGTATTGATTGCCAGCGTTGACATGCATTCGTCCTTGAAATGCAGCGCGATAAGCCGCGTTGTGTAGGTCCAAGCCTAGACAGGCTCAAGAGCGACGTGCCGACAGGAGTATGCCTAAAGGTGTCGAACGCGGTTGTTCAGAAGCTTCTGACAACGATCCTTGATAGCCTGTGCGCACTTTTTGCCAGCTCAGCATTGGCATTGGCCCATATTCGCTGAGCCGCGTCTTATTTTTGGAGGCCACACATGAAACAACAACAGGGCATTACCTTGATTGAGCTGATGATCGTGGTCGCGATCATTGGTCTGATCGCTTCTTTCGCTTTACCGGCTTACAACGACCACACCATGAAGGCGCGGTTTGCCGAAGTGAACACCCTCAGCAACACCTATAAGACGGCCGTCGCCTTGTGCTACAGCGAAACCAACGATCTGGCGGCGTGCGACGCGGGCACCCACGGCATTCCTGGCCCGGCTGACGCGACCGACAACCTGGCCGCCGGTATGACCGTTATCGACGGCGTGATCACCATGACCGGCACCAAAGCGGCGGGTGGCTGGAGCAGCGTGATGGTCCCGGCCTTGAGCGGCGCGGGTAATGCGCTGGTGTGGACGCAAAGCGGTACGTGCCTGGCCAGCGGTGCCTGCAAATAGCCACGAATTGCCCGGTGTTGCGAGCGGTGTTAGTTTTGCAGGCACCGCCGGTGTAGCTCAGTCGGTAGAGCAGCGCACTCGTAACGCGAAGGTCGCAGGTTCGATTCCTGTCTCCGGCACCATTTAAATAAACGCCCTGCCTGTGTTCAGGGCGTTTTTTATGGCGCCTCTGATGCCGGTGACGGGCGGTTCACCCTTGCTGCAAACCTGTGGCAATTTCGATAAAGGCTTTGGTCGCCGGGGAGGCGTGTCCTTCATTCAGTACCGCCAGGCCCACACTGCGTTTGACCGGCGGGTCCAGCGGCTTTGTGACGTAGCTGCCAGCCTGTCGTAAAGGGCGCTCCGGCAGGGCCTGTTCGGCCAGTATGCTGACGCCGTAGCCCATCTCGACCATCGCCAGGGTGCTGATCAACTGCGCGCTGCGATGCAGTACGTTGGGCACTCGTTTTTGCGAAGAGAACAACCGTTCCAGCAATGGCCCGGACCCGGCCTCGGTCATGATGAACGGTTCGCGGCACAAGGCTTCAAGGCTCACGCTGGGCGCTGTGGCCAGGGCATGGTTGGCGGGCAAAATCGCTACCATCTGGTCCTCACACAGGGTGAAGGTGTCGAGCTTGTCTTCGGGTAGCACTACAAATCCGACATCTACCCGCCGCTCCTGAAGCCAGCTCACGACTTCCTGATCGGTGCCTTCATCGATTCTGATCTCAATATTGGGATAGCGCTGGCGATAGCGCTCCAGAATGCGCGGCAACAATCTCATCGACGACGATGGCCCAAAAGAGCCGATGCGCAGTGTGCCGCGCTTCATGCCACGGGCATCGGCTGCCTCCTGACGCATGGTTTCTGCAAGACCGAGAATCTCCCTTGCCCGCAGTAACAACTGTGCGCCGATGTCCGTCAGTTCGATGGCTGCTTGATGACGATGAATCAGCTCGACGCCCATTTCCTGCTCCAGCGCTTTGATCGCATGGGAGACGGCCGACTGGCTGATATGGAGTCGCGTGGCCGCCAGCGTGAAGCCGCGCAGTTCGGCAACTCGGGCAAACACTTCAAGTTGGGTGAGGGTCATCGTGGGTGTCTCATGAGCTTTTGCTAATTTCCGTATGAGCTAGCATCTGCGCGAGTATAGGCGTGCAACCGGACATACCGGAATACAGCGGTGCGGGAAAGGTGACTGACCCTGACGCTTGAAGGGATTCGTAAAACATTATTCTGGATAACCGGACTATTTACGCATGAGCAACAGTGAACATGCTTCGCGCGCAGACGGCTGCTGTCGTCTCTGGCCTGACGTTAATACGCATTTTTTGTCGTTAAAGGGGCTACCGCCCGATGCGGTCCCTCGCACGGCGGCGCAACAGGTGTTGCACCCGTTGCTGGTCGGGTTTGATGCGATTGCCGGCTGCGAACTCAAAGAGTTTTATCGCTTCAAGATGCACTTGCAGAGACTGCCCGAGGCACCCGTTGCTTGCCCTGAACTGATACAGGTGGTGGCTGCATTTCGTTGCTGGGTCGACTTTGACTACAGTGGCGCGCGTGCACTGTTTATAGCGCACTTGCATGAGTATCCCGGCGATGTGCTGACGGTGTTTTTTGTGCATATGCTGGATTTTTGCACCGGCAAGACCTGCGATCTGGTCGATGTGTTTGAAATCTGCGACTCCAGTGTCGATGCGACGCACCCACTGTCTTCGTTCTATTTGGGGATCAAGTCGTTTGTGTTGTGCGAACGGGTCGAGTTCGAACAGGCGCGGGTGCTGGGGCTACAAGCCGTGGCGCAACGGCCTGATAACATTTACGCCATTCACGGTGTGGTGCATGCCCTGCACGAACAACAGCAATGGGCAGCGCTGTGCGAGTTCCTTGAGGGCTGCAAAGACAATTGGGCTTTCAACCCAGGCATGCGCATGCATATTTATTGGCATCTGGCGATTGCCTATTTGATGAGCAGTCAGTACGAACTTTCTACGGCCACGTTCCGAGAGTTCTACGCGCTCAAGGATTTTCGCTATGCCAAACAAGACCTCGATGCGGTCGGTTTTTTGTGGCGCCTGAAGTTGCAAAACCTGGAAGACCGTCAATTCGATGAGTTGTGGCAAGACTTGTCGATTTTATGGTCTGGCAGCATTGGCACCTCCACATCGCACTTTCACAACATGCATGCCGCGTTTGCATTTGCCGCCGCTGATCGGCCGTTATTGATTGATAAGTTGATCGCGGAAAGTGACGGTTTCGGCATCGAACCTGCGACCCAGCAAGTGGGTGTCGACGTGCTCAATGCCATCGCGTTTTTTGCCCGGGGCGCCTACGCCGAGTGCTATCAAATCCTGGCCGCCTCGCAGTCAGTGTGGTTGCGACTGGGCGGCAGCCGGGCACAGCGCGAACTGTTGATGAAAACCATGAACATGGCCCAAAAAATGATGCCCTCGCATCAACCCCGAGCACGGCTCGTCAACGCGCTATAGGCCAAATCCTGATGAACAATGCTGTCGCATGTGCGCCGTTACACACCGGGTATACGGTGTATGCAAAGCTGGTTGCCGTGTCGTGTTTGTGGGGCGGCACTTTCGTGGCCGGGCGTTATTTGTCCGCTGATGTGGCGCCACTGCTGTCGGCCAGCGTGCGTTTCGTGCTGGCGAGCCTGACGCTGTTATTGATGTTGAGCCTCAAGGGCCAATTGGTGCGCCAGGTGACAGCATCGCAAGCCCTGCAACTGGTGCTGCTCGGCTTTTTTGGGGTGTTTGCCTACAACGTGTTTTTCTTTTATGGGTTGCACTACATCAGCTCATCCCGCGCGTCTTTGATCGTGGCGCTGAATCCGGCGCTGATTGCGCTGACGGCGTTTGCTTTCGGGCGTGAGCGCCTGAGCCGAATCAACGTGGCGGGCATCGCGCTGTGCATCATTGGCGCGATGACCGTCATCGTCAGCAAAAATACAGTGTCGTTGACCTCAGTGGTGGGGGGCGCCTGGCGCGGCGATCTGTTGATTCTGGGGTGCGTCATGAGCTGGGTGATTTACAGCGTTTTTGCCCGGGGCCTGGTCAGGGACATCGGTCCGCTGCACACCGTGACCTATTCCGTACTGGCGGGCACCCTGATGTTGCTGGCAGCGGCACTGGCGCAGGGTGAGTTGAGCGCCCACGCGCTGGCCGCTGTCAACAGCACCCAGTGGCTGAGCCTGATTTACCTCGGTGTGCTGGGGTCGGCGCTGGCTTATATCTGGTATTACGACGGCATCCAGAAAATCGGTGTAACCCAATCCGGGGTGTTTATTGCCCTCAATCCATTGTCGGCGGTGGTGCTGGGGATGCTGATTTTGGGGGAGCACCTGAGCATGCCCATGTTGTTGGGCGGTCTGCTGGCCATCAGTGGCATCGTGCTGTGCAATCGTAAGGCCAAAATAACCTGATCAATGGTCAACATTGACGTCCGAAAATGGCGAGAACCGTTAAAAGCCCGGTGCTATTGTGCGGGCCATGAACACACACGACGCCTCACTCACTCCTTCTATTGCCGCGTGCGAAATCGCACGGCTGAGCCGTGATGCGCGCTTTGACGGGGTGTTTTTTACTGCCGTCCTGACCACGCGAATCTATTGCCGCCCGGTATGCCCGGCGCGCGCGCCCAAAGCGTCGAACGTTGTGTATTACCCCAGCGCGGCGGCGGCGCAAGCACAGGGGTTTCGCCCTTGCTTGCGCTGTCGGCCCGAGCTGGCACCCGGTAATCAGCTGTGGTTGCAGGGTGAGCATTTAGTGACGCGGGCCTTGAAGCTGATCAACGAAGGGTTTTTGGCGGATAACTCGCTTGAGGCGTTGGCCCTGCGCCTGAATGTGGGGGCGCGTCAGTTACGACGCGTGTTTGTTAAGTATTTGGGGGCACCGCCGATGGCCGTGCACGCCACTCAACGCCTGTTGTTTGCCAAGCAACTGCTGACCGAAACGCATTTATCAATCACTGAAGTGGCGCTGGCGTCGGGTTTTGGCAGTGTCAGGCGCTTCAATTCAGCGTTTGCCGAGGCCAATCATGCCGAACCTCGGGCCTTCAGGCGCAGTCCAAAAACACGCGCTGGCACTGCACTGGTCCTGCGCTTGGGCTACCGCCCGCCCTACGACTTCAATGCCGTACTCGGATTTTTACAACAGCGCGCCTTGCCCGGTATCGAACAGGTTGACGCGTTCAGTTATCAGCGGGTGTTTGGCCCTGCGCAATCGCCCGGCTGGCTGCGGGTTAGCGCGTGGCCCGCGGGGCAACACGCTCTGCAATTGGAGCTGTTGAACGTTGCCCCGGCACACATGCTCCCTGTGGTGACGCGCATTCGGCGCATGTTCGATCTGGACGCCGACCCGCAGGCCATCGCCCATACCCTGGGTGCCAGCCCCCAGCTGGCGCCCCTGATCGAGCGCTATCCGGGCTTGCGTTTACCGGGGGGCTGGGATGGTTTCGAAGTGGCTGTGCGTGCGGTGTTAGGCCAGCAAGTGAGTGTGGCAGCGGCGCGTACCCTGGCCAGCCGCATCGTGCAGCGCTATGGCACGCCGATTGAAGCGCCGGGTACCTCGGGGCTGGATCGCTTGTTCCCCGACGCTCAGCAATTGGCAGTGGCTAACCTGGACCAAATGGGCATCACCCAGGCACGCATCAATACCCTTCACGGCATTGCACAGGCGTTGATTGAAGGGCGGGTTGATTTTGGCATGGAGCAAGCGCTCGACACCTTTGTTCGGCGTTGGGTACAACTGCCGGGGATCGGCGAATGGACAGCACATTACATTGCCATGCGCGTACTCAAACACCCGGATGCCTTCCCGGCCGCAGACTTGATCCTGCGGCGCGAGGCCAACCCTGACGGCCCGCCGTTGAGCACAAAAGCGATGCAAACGCTGGCCGAGAGCTGGCGCCCGTGGCGCGCGTACAGCGTCCTGTATTTATGGCGCGCAGCCACCGATGCCGCTGCGCTCAAGAGGATTTGACCATGTCTCGGATTTACTACGCGCAGATGCCATCGCCGATTGGTCCACTGTTTTTGGTGGCCGACGACGAAGGCTTGCGTGAGGTTCGATTTGAATGCGAGCGCAGAGCGCATATCGCTGAAGACGGCTGGCTGCATGCGCCGCAAAAACTGGCTGAGGTGATACGCCAGCTAGAGGCGTATTTTGCGGGCGAGCGATACACCTTTGATGTAGCGCTTAAACCCCAGGGCACTGAGTTTCAGCAAACGGTATGGCGGGCGCTGACCACCATCCCCTATGCCGTGACCACCAGTTATGGCCAATTGTCGCAGCAGATCCAGCGCCCGACCGCATCACGGGCTGTGGGGGCCGCCAATGGGCGCAACCCGATCCCGATCATCATCCCGTGCCACCGGGTAATCGGCAGCAATGGCACGTTGACCGGCTTTGCCGGTGGTCTGGCAGCCAAGCAATGGTTGCTGGCGCATGAAGCCAAGTGTCGAGGGTTTGTGCTGTCCTGACCCCGGCACCGCGCTAAGAGCGTGGCGCTTACAAACTCAGGCGCATAGACAAATCCACGGCCTTTACGTCTTTGGTCATGGCGCCAATCGAAATGTAGTCCACGCCTGTTTGTGCGATAGGCAGCAGCGTGCTTTCGTTGATGCCGCCGCTGGCTTCCAGCTTGGCTTTACCCGCATTCAGACGCACAGCTTCACGCATGTCATCCATGCTCAGTTCGTCGAGCATGATGATGTCTGCACCTGCCGCCAGCGCTTCTTTAAGTTCTGCCAGGCTTTCGACTTCGATCTCTACCGGTTTGCCAGGCGCGATTTTATGCGCAGCGCTGATCGCCTGGGCGATGCCGCCGCAGGCTGCGATGTGGTTTTCCTTGATCAAAAACGCGTCGTACAAACCAATGCGGTGGTTATGACAGCCACCACAGGTGACGGCGTACTTTTGCGCCAGACGCAAGCCCGGCAGGGTTTTGCGGGTGTCCAGCAACTTGACCTGCGTCTGCGCGACCTGGTCCGCCAACTGTCGGGCATGGGTCGCAACCCCCGACAACATTTGCAGAAAATTCAGCGCACTGCGCTCACCACTGAGCAGCGAGCGGGCAGGGCCCTCAAGGTGAAACAACGCTTGATTGGGGCTGACACGCTCGCCATCGGCCACCTGCCAATGCACGGCGACGCGCGGGTCCAGTTGGCGGAAAACCGCGTCCACCCATGTGGTGCCGCTGATCACAGCGTTGTCGCGCGTAATGATCGTGGCCTTGGCCAGGCGTTCTGCCGGGATCAACCGCGCAGTGATGTCGCCGCTGCCAATGTCTTCGGCAAGC
Source organism: Pseudomonas sp. TAA207 (assembly GCF_001529285.1). Lineage (NCBI taxonomy): Bacteria > Pseudomonadati > Pseudomonadota > Gammaproteobacteria > Pseudomonadales > Pseudomonadaceae > Pseudomonas > Pseudomonas sp. TAA207. The sequence goes on from NZ_LLWJ01000040.1 coordinate 24,719, forward strand.
GCACGGCGTACGTTGGCTTCAATCTCGGCGGTGAGATCGGCCAGATGTAAATTCGGCATAACCAGCTCCACAAACAAAGTGCGCCGATTATAGGGCCATGCCGGGAGCGAACCCAAGGCGCGTGGCTGCGCCGCAGGCAAATGCCTGTAACTGTGTTGTTTGGGCCGCATCCCGGTATTTATTTGACCGTTCAGTAAATGAATCGCGCTGTTTAGTAGCACAAGGCTCGTCTTTTGCAAGATAATCAGCGCCTTGTAATTGGCGTCATAGCTTTGACATGCCATTAAAGTCCTAATTCAGATACACCGGCGAGTGCGAGATGCACTGGCCGGTTTCTGTTTGCGAGCGTCAAAAGTGGCCTGTGCCACCTGTGCGTCATTCGCAAGCGAACACCGTTCCAGGAGGCTTGGATGCAAAATGACGGGAAAGTGGGACCTGCCCACTGGGCCACGGCAGAGCTGGCGATGCGTTCGCCACTTGCGCGCCTGCCGGTCATTTTGTTGCAGGTTCACGATAAAGCCGCGCAGCAGCTCAAAAACGGGTTGCAAGTGCTGTTTGACAGTGCCGATGAAACGCTGTTCGAGATGGCGGATAAAGCCCGGAGTGACGTCGAACAAAGCTTGTTTTTTGAAGCCATGCGCGACGTCAGGCTCAAGCGTAAATACATCGAGCGCGGCTTTCTTGACCGATTTTTTGACGCCTTCAGTCAGCTGGCGCTCGCCGACCCCGGCGAGCGCACGTTGCAGGGTGCAGCCCCCGCAGGCGGGCCTTTTACGCTGATGACCCATGACCTTGAGCGCGCTCAAGTGATCAATGCGATGGTGGATCACGTCATGACGCGCGATCAGTTGGCGCTGTGCCAATTGACCACACGCCTCGCAACGCTCAGTTGCACGCCGCTGGACGATCACAACAACCCCTTGGGGCCAGGCATGTTGTGCGAATATTTTTTGCTGGCTGAGCGTGATCAGGGCATGGACATCAAGGTCAAGCTGATCATGTTGCAACTGTTCGAAAAGTACCTGCTCAGCCACACCACGCAGTTGTACGCCGATGCCAACCAATTACTGATTGCCACCGGTGTATTGCCAACGCTGAGCGAGAACGATGGTTGCTGCGCAGAGAAAGCACGGGCCACAGAAACGGCGGCCGTGGCTGAGGAGGCGAGCAACCTGGTCGGGTTGCTGTTTGAGTACATCGCCAAAGATCGCAATGTGCCGCCTGCGTTGAAATCGCTGATTGCCCAGTTGCAGGAACCGATGCTGAAGATCGCGCAACGCGATCAAAACTTTTTCAGCTGTGACACTCATCCCGCCCGACGCCTCTTGAACGTGATTGCGGCAGCGGCCATCGGCTGGGACGTCAGCACGGATGAGAGCAGCGATCCGTTGTTCCGACAGATTGAATGTGTGGTGCAACAACTGGCGACGTACGCGGGCGACAATCGCACGCTGCTCGAAGCCCTGCTGCATGAGTTTTTGGTCTTTACCCACGGTGAGCGTTGTCGCATCGAACTGTTCGAGCAGCGCACTCGCGAGGCAGAGCAAGCGCGTCTGAAACATCCACTCAAGGCGAGTGAGCGGGCTGCACATGCGCCACCCGCAGTGGATGAGCAGGACCACTTGGGTTTATTGCTGGTCAGCCAACTGCGCCTGGGCACCTGGATTGAATTACAGGAAGACGAAGAGTTTCGCCTGCGATGCAAGCTGATCGCCATTCTGGAGCCGGGCGGCAAGCATATTTTCGTCAACCGCACGGGCATGAAAGTGCTGGAGCAAAGCCGCACCGACCTGATCGCTCAACTGCGCAATGGCAAAGTATTGTTACTGGATGACCGTTTACTGTTCGACCGGGCGCTGGAGTCGGTGATCGGTAGCTTGTACCAACGTAACGCGCAGTGACTGGCCTGCGGCTTTGGCGTCACAGATAGCTGCCAATTGAGCTGCACATCGCGGCATACTGCGCCTTTGGTTTTGCACGTTGAAGGAGTCTGTATGCAGCTGGACCCCACGAGCGGTTGGTGCCATGACGTGCGCCATTGCCCGTCGCCCAACTTCAATGAACGCCCGCACGGCGAAATCTCCTTGCTGGTTATCCACAACATCAGCTTGCCGCCGGGGCAGTTCGCCACGGGTCAAGTCCAGAGGTTTTTCCAAAATCAACTGGACCCCGCTGAGCATCCTTTTTTTGAAACCATCAAAGCGCTGCGAGTCAGTGCGCATTTTCTGATTGAGCGCGACGGTCAGGTCACGCAGTTTGTCTCGTGTCTGGACCGTGCCTGGCATGCGGGGATTTCCAGTTTCGAAGGTCGCGAGACTTGTAACGATTTTTCGATAGGCATCGAACTGGAAGGCACCGATGATCAGCCGTTCTGCGACGCCCAGTATCAGGCGCTGATTGCTCTGACGCGGGAGCTGCAAACCCACTATGGCGACATTACCCTTCAACGAATATGTGGCCACAGTGACGTGGCACCGGGGCGCAAAACAGATCCAGGCCCCCATTTCGACTGGACGCGCTATCGCAGCGCGTTGCAGCACAGAGGAGACAATCAATGAGTTTTGTGGTGCTACTGCTGGCGATTCTGGTCGAAAAGTTCTCGGCCTTGCGCCAGCGCCTTCAATGCGACGGCGGCTGGGTACGCGAGCTGAACAAGCTCGAAGCCTCGCCCAAACTGGCGAAAAACCCGTGGTGGGTGTTGATCATCCTGATTCTGCTGCCGGTCATTTTACTGGGGTTGTTGCTGGTGGTGCTCGACCCGTTGGCTTATGGCCTGCTGGCGTTACCGGTGCATCTGGTGGTGTTGATCTTCAGCTTGGGCCGGGGTGACTTGCTGGCAGATCTGGGGCCATTTCGTGATGCCTGGCGTCGGGGTGATCTGCAGGCAGCAGCCCATGTGGCCGAACGTGACATTAGCGTGCGGGCCGAGAATGGTGAGCAACTGCTGGAACACGTTCAGGCGCACTTGCTGTGGCAAGCCTACCAAAGTTTTTTTGCGGTGATTTTCTGGTACTTCCTGTTGGGACCGGTGGCGGCACTCAGTTATCGCTTGCTGGCGCTGGCGGTCGAACACGGCAAGAACCCCGAACTGGTCGAGCATGCTCAACAAATGCGTCATGCGTTTGACTGGCTGCCGGTGCGATTGCTGGCGGCAAGTTTTGCATTGGTCGGCAACTTCGCTGCGGTCAGCCGCGTGATGTTGCACGAACTGCTGAGCTGGGAAATCAGTGCCGCACAGTTGATCAACAAAGCCGGGTGTGCGGCGGCTGAACTTGCGCCACCGCAGACCGGCCCGGAAGGCGTTTCCAGCCTTGATGCCTTGTGGGAACTGCTGCTGCGTGCTGCCGTGGTGTGGTACGCCGGTTTTGCCGTGTGGACGTTGCTACTTTAAGACACAGGCCCAGCGGTCGCTAAACCCGTCAACATGGCGCTTCTGAGGCACCGGGTTGGCGGGTTTACGATCGCTGCGCAATCGGACGTCGGCTTCGGCAACTGCTACATGACCCGCGATCATTACCCTGTAGTCGCTGACGAGTAATGCGAGGCTGCGTCCGGGCGCGCAGCGGTCGTAAAA
>NZ_LLWJ01000041.1:0-31551 GCF_001529285.1 Pseudomonas sp. TAA207
CGCTGACGAGTAATGCGAGGCTGCGATCAAGTGCGCAGCGCTCGTAAACCCGAGCGCTGCGGTGTGGATCAAGTATCGCGTTAAATGACTCTACGGCCGCTGCGCGCCCGATCGCAGCCTCGTACCTCGACAGCGACTACAGGAGGCGCTGACGAGGCTGCGATCAAGCGGCGGGCGAATCAGGTTTCGGAGCCGCAACCGCAGCGGCTTTAGGGGCCATCGGTTTTTTGCTCACCGTCGGCTTCTTCACAACAGGTTTGGCCGCCGCAGGTTTACCGGAAGCCACAGGCGCTTTTTTGACTGCGGGTTTCACAGCAGGTTTGACCACGGGCTTGGCTGTAGTTTTAGGCGTAGGCTTGGCCACAACCGGTTTGGCCGCAGGCTTTGCTGGCAAAGGTTTGCTGGCAACAGGTGCTTTGGTCGCCGTGACTTTGGCCGCCGCTGCCGTCAGTTTTTCAATGTGTTTGGTCAGCGTTTCTACTTTGGCGTGCAGCGCTTTGACTTCTTCCCGACTCGGCACACCCAACCGGGAAATAGCGCTGTTCAGGCGTTTATCGAAGGCTTCTTCCAGCTCACCCCATTTACCCAATGCCAACTCTTTAACATCGTCAACTTTAGAACGCGTAGACGATTTGGCCGCTTTAGGCTCAGAGGTCTTGGTCAATTTTTCGGCCTTTTCCCCGTCCTTGACCAAGCTGTCAAACAACTTGCTGCCGTCCGTGTCAATTTTCGAGTACACACCCAAGCCTGCGAGCCAGATCTTGCGCGAGTACTCTTCAACCTTGCCAACCCAGGAATGGCTGTCTTTTACAGGTGCCGCCGGTTTTTTAGCCGCCATCGTGTTCCCCTCAATGTTCAATTGCGACGTCCATCAACAGACTGTCGGCCCATCAAGGTGAACAACCTGTTCACCTGCACTAGGTTTAGACCTTAATCAGGACTGTTTCAAGGCATGTGTATACGGTTTCACAGCACACTCAATTACAGGGTTATTGAATGAATAACTTTTTAACTCAGGGCCACACGAAAAACTTGCTGCGCGTCATAACTTTTCTGCGGTACCGGCTGTCGAAAACATTTGATCCATGAGGTCAACCATATCGGCCTCCATGTTCCATGCTTCTTCAGCCGCTGCCGCGCCGTAAACGGTAAACAACACGCTATTGATCAAAACAAACAACTTACCTATCACAACGTTTTTATCGTTTGTTATTACAAACTCTGTGACCTCTTGCCCCGCCACATGTTCAGTAAAAGTAAAATCCACTCGTGTTTTCACGAATTGCTCAACGACATGTTTAGACTTGTCGCGTGCAATATCATGTGTACCCGCAAACTGGCGAACAACTTTAAATCGATAATCTGACATTTAACAGCTCCTTGTGTGTATTTGATCTTCCTGAGAAAACAGTAGTTCAACTCACGCCACACAGGACTCGCCCCGACTTCGCTGTTATTAGTCAACCGCACGCTCTAGATCAATACTGAGAGCACTTTCATATTTAGCACTCCCTCTGTTCAGCGCTTTAAAGTCTCACTGCCTACACTCTAAAGCGCTCTTACCCGTCACACTTCTTCTACCGAACATTCTTCTACCGAACAGTCGGCGCGTATGACGCCATTACTGCTTACACCAAGGCCTTATCCAGCGAGCGTTCAATTTCGGACTGGATCATGCCGCTCATCGGCGACATCAGCATCCCGAGCTTCACGTCGACCTTGACCGTGCGCTCACCGATTTCCAGCAAGCCGTCTACCCCCGAGCGCTTCAATTGGACCTTATCACCTGACCAGGTAGGTTGCAGGCCATACTGCGCCGCCAGCTTCTCAACCACTTGCTGAGCTTTTACCCGTGCAGCCTCAATGCCCAGGGCATGGGTGCGTTCAACGCTGATGCGAGCCATGGCTTCACTCCTCATAAATAAGCCGACCACTATACTTACATTGACCCTCGCCAAGACAAAGTCGGCCTCCGGGATTAGAATGGCCAGCATTCTCTTTTGGTGACAGCGATATGACTGATCAGCGCAAAGGCAGCGATGCCGAACCCACCACGCACTTCGGCTTCAAAAACGTTCCAGAAAGCCAAAAAGCGGAAAAAGTCGCGGAGGTGTTCCACTCCGTCGCGGGCAAATATGACCTGATGAACGACGTTCTGTCGGGCGGTATGCACCGTCTGTGGAAGCGCTTCACCATCGAGCTGTCGGGTGTTCGCCAAGGCAACAAGGTGCTCGACATCGCAGGCGGCACGGGCGATCTGGCGCGTAAGTTTTCGCATCTGGTCGGCCCCACCGGTCAAGTCGTGCTGGCTGACATCAACGCTTCCATGCTCAAGGTTGGCCGTGACCGTCTGCTGGACAAAGGTGTGGCGGGCAATATCGAGTTCGTTCAGGCCGACGCTGAAAAACTGCCGTTCCCGGACAACTACTTCGATTGCGTGACCATCGCCTTTGGCCTGCGCAACGTGACCCACAAAGAAGACGCCCTGCGCTCGATGCTGCGTGTGCTCAAGCCCGGTGGCCGTTTGCTGGTGCTGGAATTCTCCAAGCCCACCAACGCGCTGATGTCCAAGGTCTACGATGCCTACTCGTTCGCCTTTATGCCGATGGTCGGCAAACTGATCCTCAACGACCCGGAAAGCTATCGCTATCTGGCTGAGTCGATCCGTATGCACCCGAATCAGGAAACCCTGAAGTCGATGATGGTCGAGGCCGGTTTTGACCGCGTGACTTATCACAACATGACCTCTGGCATCGTTGCACTGCACCGCGGCATCAAACCCTGATGTTGCTCAGGGGCCTTCTCGCCAGCGTTGAGAGCGGTGTTAACCGCTTCTTGCGCCTGGACAGCACAGCACTTGCGCGCATGCAGCCATTGACCGGCAAAGTGATTGCGGTTGAATGCGCCAGCCCTGCGCTGCATCTGTTCATTTTGCCCAGCGATGAAGGCCTGCTGTTAGCCACCCAATGGGCCGCCGACGCCGATTGCACACTGCGTGCACCGGCAACCAGCTTGCTGCGTTTGGTCTTGAGCAAAGACAAAACCGCTGTGCTGCATGGCCCTGAAGTCGACCTCGAAGGCGACAGTCATGTACTGATGGCGCTGGCGGCGATCCTGCAAGATCTGGAACTGGACTGGGAGTACGAACTCTCACGCTGGATTGGCCCGGTGCCTACCGCGCTGATCGGTGGCCACTTGCGTAGCCGCGCTAACTGGTATCAACAAGGGTTCGCCAGCCTCAATCAGAACTTGGCCGAATACCTGAGCGAAGAAGCCCGCACATTGGTCGGAGAAAGTGAAGCGCAAGCGCGTTTTGACGAACTTGACCATCTCAAACTCGACTTGGACCGACTGGAAGCGCGCATTGAGCGCCTCTCTCGATCCCTCAATTCCAGCGATGTCGCATGAAGCTGCTTGCCATTCGTCGTTTGTTTCGCATCCAGCGTGTGGTCATTCGCTACCGACTGGATGACCTGCTGTTCGCCCTGCCTTTGCCGTGGTGGATGCTATCGCTGCGCTATGCGTTGCCGTGGCGCTGGTTCCCGCGCAAAAAGCTGGAATTGAGCCGCGGAGCGGCCTTGCGTCTTGCGCTACAGGACTTGGGACCGATCTTCATCAAGTTCGGGCAGATCCTGTCTACCCGTCGCGACCTGCTGCCGCCCGACATCGCCGATGAATTGATGCTGCTGCAAGACCGTGTGCCGCCATTCGACCCGCAGCTGGCGGTCAAGCTGATCGAAGAGCAATTAGGCGCAACCATCAGCGAAGTGTTCAGCCGGTTTGATATCGAGCCGCTGGCCTCGGCGTCGGTGGCGCAAGTGCATAGCGCCAAGCTCAAGACCGGCGAAGAAGTGGTGGTCAAGGTGGTTCGTCCCGGCCTCAAACCGATCATCGGCTCTGATTTGGCGTGGCTGTTCATCCTGGCCAAAACCGCTGAGCGCCTGAGCGCCGATGCCCGTCTGCTGCACCCGGTAGACGTGGTCAGTGATTACGAAAAAACCATCTACGACGAACTCGACCTGCTACGCGAAGCGGCCAACGCCAGCCAGCTCAAGCGCAACTTCGAAGGGTCGCCGCTGCTTTACGTGCCGCAGATTTACTGGGACTGGTGCCGCCCCAAAGTGCTGGTAATGGAGCGTATCTACGGGCTTCAAGTCACGGACCTGGCCGCCTTGGCCGACCAGCGCACCGACATGAAAATGCTTGCCGAGCGCGGGGTCGAAATTTTCTTCACCCAAGTGTTTCGCGACAGCTTCTTCCATGCGGACATGCACCCCGGCAATATTTTTGTCAGCACAGTCAGCCCCTGGAGCCCGCAATACATCGCGATCGACTGCGGCATCGTCGGCAGCCTGACCCCCGAAGATCAGGACTATCTGGCCCGCAACCTGTTTGCTTTCTTCAAGCGTGACTACCGCCGCGTGGCGCAGTTGCACATTGATTCGGGCTGGGTGCCGGCGCACACCAAACTCAACGAATTCGAAGCCGCCATTCGTACCGTGTGCGAACCGATCTTCGAAAAACCGCTGAAAGAAATTTCCTTTGGTCAAGTGCTGATGCGCCTGTTCCAGACGGCTCGACGCTTCAACATGGAAGTCCAGCCGCAGTTGGTGTTGCTGCAAAAAACCTTGCTCAATATCGAAGGCCTGGGCCGTCAGCTTTACCCCGATCTCGACCTGTGGAGCACCGCGCAGCCGTTCCTTGAGCGCTGGATGCGTGAACGCGTCAGCCCCAAAACCCTGCTGCGCAACCTGCACAGTCAAGTCGAGCAACTCCCGCATCTGGCAGGCATGACCCGGGATTTGCTGGAACGCCTGTCGCAGCCCCATGCAAAAAACCAGAAATTGGTGGTAACAGAACCCCGAGACAGCTGGTTCTTGCGCTTGCTGGGAGCGGGACATTTGGCCGCAGGTGCCTTACTGGCCACCGTCGGCCCACTGCACACCCTGGGCTATTGGCCGGCCGGCATCATGCTGGCCGTGGGCTTGTATCTGATCGTGCGCCGATAGCCAGCCCCCGAGCAGGCTGGCAAACTGTGCATTCGCCGGTCCGGGCCTTTAGCCCCGGACCCGTTGTCGGAGTCAAACATGAAACACTGGCTGGACGAGATCAAATGGGACAGCGACGGCCTGGTGCCGGCGATTGCCCAAGACCACAAAACCGGGCGCGTCTTGATGATGGCCTGGATGAACCGCGAAGCGTTGAGCCTGACCGCTGCCGAGAACCGTGCCATTTACTGGTCACGTTCGCGCGGCAAACTGTGGCGCAAGGGCGAAGAGTCGGGCCATGTACAAAAGCTGCATGAAATGCGCCTGGACTGCGACGCTGACGTCATCATTTTGATGGTTGAACAGATCGGTGACATCGCCTGCCATACCGGCCGTCAGAGCTGCTTCTATCGCGTGTACGAAAACACCGAGTGGAAGACCGTAGACCCGGTTCTGAAAGACCCGCACGCCATTTACCAAGCAGGGCACTCCCATGACTGACACCTTGAGCCGCGTTGCCCAAGTGATCGAAGAGCGCAAGAATGCCGAACCGGGCAGCTCTTACGTTGCCAGCCTGTACCACAAGGGCCTGAACAAGATTCTGGAAAAGGTCGGTGAAGAATCGGTCGAGACCATCATTGCTGCCAAGGACGCCGCCATCAGCGGTGATTGCAGCGATGTGATCTACGAAACCGCCGACCTGTGGTTTCACAGCATGATCATGCTCGCCCAACTGGGGCAGCATCCGCAGGCTGTACTGGATGAACTGGAGCGTCGCATCGGCACCTCCGGCCACGTGGAAAAAGCCTCGCGGCCGTCCGCTTAACCCTCTTTTGCAAAGGAACCGATCATGGGCATTTTTGACTGGAAACACTGGATCGTCATTCTGGTAGTCGTGGTACTGGTCTTCGGCACCAAAAAACTGAAAAACCTCGGCACTGACGTCGGCGAATCAATCAAGGGCTTTCGCAAAGCCATGAACGACGACGAAAAACCGGCTGAACCGGTGGTGCCACCTGCGCAGCCGACTGCCGCGCCACAACCCCACACCACTTCGACCTTGAACGAGCCGCACACCATCGACGTGCAGGCACAAAAAGTCGAAGAGCCGACCCGCAAAGACGTGTGAGCCAAAACTAATGTTCGGTATCAGCTTCAGTGAACTGCTGCTCGTCGGCCTGGTGGCTCTGCTCGTGCTCGGGCCAGAACGCCTGCCGGGTGCGGCACGCACGGCGGGCCTGTGGGTCGGGCGCTTGAAACGCAGTTTCAATGCGATCAAACAGGAAGTTGAACGTGAGATCGGTGCCGATGAGATCCGGCGCCAGCTGCACAACGAACACATCCTGTCGATGGAAGAAGAGGCCAAGAAGATTCTGGCCCCGCTGCAAGACGCCGTGAAACCTCTCACGCCTGTTGAGCCGCCCGCGACACCGGTGGCCGTTGCACCTGTCGAACCCGCCAGCCCCGCGCCCGTGAGCCTGAGCAAAACCGCGTCCGGGCCTGCGCCTCAAACGCCAGCGCCACACGACCCAACCCTGCCACCGCGAGCCCCTTAAGCGCATGAGCGACATTCCTGAAAATGACCAGCCAATGCCGCTGGTTTCGCACCTGACCGAGCTGCGCACCCGCCTGTTGCGCTGCATCGCGGCGATTTTCATCATCTTCGCCGGCTTGTTCGCCTTCACGCAGCAGATCTACACGCTAGTCTCCACGCCCCTGCGTGAGTACTTGCCAGTGGGCGCCACGATGATTGCCACTGACGTGGCCTCGCCGTTCCTTACGCCGCTCAAGCTGACCATGATGGTGTCGCTGTTTATTGCCATCCCGGTGATCCTGCACCAGATCTGGGGCTTTATCGCGCCGGGCCTGTACAAGCATGAAAAGCGCATCGCCGTGCCGTTGCTGGTGTCGAGCATCTTTCTGTTCTATGCAGGCATGGCGTTTGCCTACTTCCTGGTGTTCCCGCTGGTGTTCAAGTTCTTCGCCGCCGCCACCCCCGAAGGCGTCGCGATGATGACCGACATCAGCAGTTACCTTGATTTCGTCATGACCCTGTTCTTCGCCTTTGGCGTGGCCTTTGAAATCCCGGTGGCCGTGGTGCTGCTGGTGTGGATTGGCATTGTCGACGTCAAATACCTGCGCAAAATCCGCCCGTACGTGATCATCGGCTGCTTCGTGGTCGGCATGATCCTGACCCCGCCGGATATTTTCTCGCAAACCTTGCTGGCGATTCCGATGTGGATGCTGTTTGAAATCGGCATTCTGTTTGGCAGCCTGGTGAGCAAAAACAAACGCGGTGACGATACCGACGATCAACCGGCTGACCAGAACGCCCAACCGCCAGCGCCTCAAGCGTGAACCTGCTGCTCCTCGAAGAGGCCGATTTCATTGCTGCCGACCGCGTGATCCTGCGCGACCGGCGCTTGACGCACATGCAGGAAGTTCACCGCGCTGTTGTAGGCGACAGCCTGCGAGTAGGCCGGATAGGTGGCTTGATGGGCAGTGCCGAACTGGTGCGCCTTGAAGCCAAAGAGGCCGAGCTGGTGATCCACAGCCTCGACCAGCCGCCCCCGGCCAAACTGCCCCTGACCTTACTGCTGGCCCTGCCGCGCCCGAAAATGCTGCGCCGGGTGCTACAAACCGTGGCCGCCATGGGTGTACCCAACGTCGTGTTGGTGAACAGTTACCGGGTCGAGAAAAGCTTTTGGCAAACCCCGTTTCTGGAACCTGAAGCCATTCGCGAGCAGTTGATCCTGGGGCTGGAGCAAGCCCGTGACAGCGTGCTGCCGAACATCACCCTTGAAAAACGCTTCAAGCCGTTTGTTGAAGACCGCCTACCAGCCTTGGTTGATGGCACATTGGGGCTAGTGGGCCATCCCGGTGATTACCCTGAATGCCCGCGCGGGCTGGACCAAGCCGTGACGCTGGCCATTGGCCCGGAAGGTGGCTGGATCCCTTACGAAATCGACCTGCTGGCCAAGGCCGGGTTGCAACCGGTGCAACTCGGGCCACGCATTTTGCGGGTTGAAACCGCCGTCACCGCCCTCCTCGCCCGCTTGTTTTAAGGCGCCCCCCCTGTCATCGGGTTTACGGCTGCTTCGCCGCCGCGTGCCTCGTCAGCGCCTGCGGGTATTTGAAATACAATTTGTATAAAACCCCTCAAGTCCGGCCCTTTGCGGCCGATAAGCTGGCTCCTCAAAAGCATACTCAGTGGCCATGGACGGCGCGCATCGATGTGAATCGATCAGATAAGGAGCATCACCATGAACCATTGGTTGACCACCACGCTGGGCAATATCAGCGTCAATCGCAAACTCAGTCTCGGCTTTGGCCTGGTGCTGATCATGACGCTGTTGATTACCGCCACCGGCTGGAGCGGACTGACGTCGATCATTGATCGCAGCAAAAAGCTCAGCACCATTTCCGACACCGTGGCGCTGGTCAAAGACCTGCGCATTGCCCGCGTGTCCTACGACCGGGATAACGGTGAGAATGGCCCCGGCGAGGTCAATGACCTGCTGAACGATATCGATAACAATCTGACGCTCGCCAGCAAGCAGTTGGTGGTCTCGCAAGATCTGACCATGATCAACCAAGAGTTGCAGGCGGTCGCGCAATACAAAAACATCTTCAGCGAAATCGATAAGGCCACCCAGGCCCGCGAGCTTAATCGGGCACGCCTTGGCAGCAGCGCGCAAAGCGCCGCCGACAGTATCGATGGCATCGAAAAAGAGGTACTCAAGGGCAATGACCTGGCCATGCTCAACCGGGTCAACGAACTCAGCCGCCAAGTGCAACACGCGCGCTATCAAGTGCGCGGCTATACCCACAGTGGCGAAGCCGATGCCGCGCAACCCGCACTGGATGCCATCCTCGTCGCTCAAAACGAACTCACCCGCCTCACGGCGCAATTGCCCGGCGAATACAGCCCGCAGTTGCAACAAGTCGCTCACTCGCTGAAAAATTACGGCGAGACGTTCGGGCAGTTCCGTGACTCGCAGCTGCTCAGCGACCAACAACAGAACAGCCTGCAAGCCTTGGGCGACAGCCTGGTGAACCTCAGCCACGCACTGGCGACCTCGCAAACCACCAAGCGCGACAACGATGCACAACAGGCCAAAACCGCCCTGATTGTTTGCGCCGTATTGGCCCTGTTGCTCGGCACACTGGCAGCCTGGCTGATTACCCGACAGATCGTCACCCCGCTGCAACACACCCTGCGCATCGTAGAAGCCGTAGCCGCAGGCGATCTCAGTCAAGATCACCCTACTCAGCGTCGCGACGAACTGGGCCAGGTGCAGCAGGCCATTGCCCGCATGACCGGCGAACTGCGCGACCTGATCGGCGGTATCAGCGACGGTGTGACCCAGATCGCCAGCGCGGCCGAGCAGTTGTCAGCCGTGACGGAGCAGACCAGCGCCGGGGTCAACAGCCAAAAGGTTGAGACCGATCAAGTGGCCACCGCCATGCACGAAATGGCCGCCACAGTGCATGAAGTCGCGCGTAACGCCGAAGAAGCCTCTGAGGCTGCCGTCGCCGCCGATCAACAAGCGCGTGAAGGTGACACGGTGGTCGCGCAGGCCATTGAACAGATTGAGCACCTGGCCGCCGAGGTGCTGAAGTCCACCGACGCCATGACGCACCTGCAACAAGAAAGCGGCAAGATTGGCAGCGTGCTGGACGTGATCAAATCAGTGTCGCAACAGACCAACCTGCTGGCGCTCAACGCGGCGATTGAGGCTGCACGGGCGGGCGAGGCGGGCCGCGGGTTTGCCGTGGTGGCCGATGAAGTGCGCAGCCTGGCGCAACGCACCCAAGCCTCTACCGAAGAAATCGAAGAGTTGATTGTTGGCTTGCAGAGCGGTACGCAACGGGTGTCCACCAGCATGGACAACAGCCGCGTGTTGACCGACAGCAGCGTCGAGCTGACCCGTCGCGCCGGGGCCTCGCTGAGCACCATCACCCGTACCGTATCGACCATCCAGGGTATGAACCAGCAGATTGCAGCTGCCGCCGAGCAGCAAAGCTCGGTCGCCGAAGAGATCAACCGCAGCGTGCTCAACGTGCGCGATGTGTCTGAGCAAACCGCTGCGGCCAGCGAAGAAACTGCCGCTTCGAGCGTGGAACTGGCCCGACTGGGCACTCACCTGCAAACCTTGGTGGGCCGTTTCAAGGTCTAACCCCTGTAGCCATTGGCGAGCAGCCCGATCACAACCTCGCGCTGCTCGACAACGGCTACACTGCGTGATGGCACTAAGCCTGCGATGTCCATCACACTCTGAGCGTCCGGGTTTTAGTTATGTTGGCTCGCGCCGATGGCCTGATAACTAATAAAAAGACCGCGAAGCACGGGACTGCTTGTCATGGAGTCGGTTCGGTCAAAAAAGGAGCACCGCCATGTACCGTTGGTTGGCCCACACGCTAGGCAATATCAGCGTTATTCGTAAACTCAGCCTGGGCTTTGGCCTGGTGTTGATCCTGACCTTGCTGATCACCGCCACCGGCTGGAACGGCCTGGCGTCCGTGATTGACCGCGGCGACAAGCTGGCGAATATTTCAAAAATCATTGCCCTGACCAAAGACCTGCGCATCGCGCGTCTTGATTATGAAAGGGAGCGGGGCGACCACGGCTCCGGCGAATTGAACGGGCGCCTGAGCGAACTGGACGAGGCGCTGGAAACCTCGCGCCGTCAACTGACTACGCCTGAAGACATTGAGTTGGTACAACAACAGCTGGCCGTTGTGGCCGATTACCGGCGCGCCGTGGCTGATATAACGCTCGCCACTCAAGCCCGCGAAACCAGCCGCACACAACTCGGCGCCACGGCTGACGCGGCTGTTGCCAACGTCACAGCCATTGAAAAAGCCTTGTCGCAAGGCGATAGCGTGCCCCAGTTCAACAGCGTGATTGAACTGAGCAAATTGCTGCAACAAGCGCGCTTTCAGGTCCGCGGCTACACCTACAGCGGTAAACCTGAGGCCGAACAACCGGCGCTGGACGCCATCGACAACGCCCTCAAAGCACTCAACAGTTTGCCGACCAAACTCCCCGACGAGCACATCGCCAACCTGCAACAGGCTGCACAATCGCTGCAAAACTACCGCGCCGCCGTGACCACGTTTCGTGACGCCCAAGTCGCCAATACCCACGCGCTTGAGCGCATGCAGGCACTGGGCAACAACCTGATCGACTTGAGCAAGCAACTGTCAGGTATGCAAACCGCCAAGCGTGACCTGGACAGCCAGCGGGCCAAAACGCTGCTGATCGGCTGCACCCTGCTCGCCTTGCTACTGGGCGTGATTGGCGCCTGGAGCATCACGCGCCAGATCGTCATCCCGCTGCGTCAAACCCTTAAAACCGTTGAGCGCGTGGCCGCAGGTGATCTGACGCACGACTACGACACTGCCCGGCGCGATGAGTTGGGGCAACTGCAACGCGCCGTACAGCGCATGACCGTGGGCCTGCGCGAGTTGATCAGTGGGATCACCGATGGCGTGACGCAAATCGCCAGTGCCGCCGAAGAACTCTCCGCCGTTACCGAACAGACCAGCGCGGGGGTCAACAGCCAAAAGGTTGAGACCGATCAGGTGGCCACCGCCATGCACGAAATGGCCGCTACCGTGCAGGAAGTGGCGCGTAATGCCGAAGAAGCGTGCGAAGCCGCCGTGGCCGCCGACCAGCAAGCCCGCGAAGGTGACAAAGTGGTCGCCCAAGCGATTGCACAGATCGAGAAGCTGGCGATTGAAGTCGGTCACTCCACCGAAGCGATGGACCATTTGAAGCGCGAAAGCGACAAAATTGGCAGCGTGCTGGACGTGATCAAGTCCGTGGCCCAGCAAACCAACTTGCTGGCCCTTAACGCGGCGATTGAGGCGGCCCGGGCCGGAGAAGCAGGACGCGGCTTTGCGGTCGTGGCCGATGAAGTGCGCAGCCTGGCACAACGCACTCAGCAATCGACCGAAGAGATTGAAGAACTGATTGCCGGCCTGCAAAGCGGCACGCTGCAAGTGTCCAGCAGCATGGACAGCAGCCGCAGCCTGACCGACAGCAGTGTTGAACTGACACGCCGCGCAGGCGATTCACTGGGCAACATCACCCGCACCGTGTCGGCCATTCAAGGGATGAACCAGCAGATTGCCGCAGCGGCAGAGCAGCAAAGCGCGGTGGCAGAAGAGATCAACCGCAGCGTATTGAACGTGCGCGATGTGTCTGAGCAGACCTCGGCCGCCAGTGAAGAGACCGCTGCGTCGAGCATGGAACTGGCGCGGCTGGGCACGCATCTGCAAGGGTTGGTGGCACGGTTTAAGGTGTAACTCGCGCACGCAAAACGTAGCCGTTGACGAGTCATACGAGGCTGCGGCCGAGCGCGAAGCGGTCGTAAAAACCAACCCGCGCGGTGTCTCAGAGACACCGCAGTCATCGGGTTTATGATCGCTTCACAATCGAACGCCGCCTACGCCAACCTCGGCCATTCTCTCGTGAGCCGGGGCTCACAGCACCTGGCGCAAAAACGCCTGTGCTCGCAGGTCTTTAGGCGAATTGAAGAAGTCTTGCGGGGCGCTGTCCTCCAGCAATTTGCCGTGATCGAAGAACAACACGCGGTTCGCCACTTCACGGGCAAAACCCATTTCGTGGGTCACGCACACCATGGTCATGCCTTCGCGTGCCAGGGTTTTCATCACGTCGAGCACTTCGCCCACCATTTCCGGGTCTAGCGCCGACGTTGGCTCATCAAACAGCATCACCTTGGGTTCCATTGCCAGCGCACGGGCAATCGCCACGCGCTGCTGTTGGCCACCCGACAGGCGCGAGGGGTATTCATTGGCTTTCTGGCCGATGCCGACCTTTTCCAGCAGCGCACGGGCCTTGGCCTCGCGCTCGGCCTTGCCACGTTTGCGCACCACTTTCTGCGCCAGGCACAGGTTTTCGAGCACGGTCATGTGCGGGAACAAGTTGAAATGCTGGAACACCATACCGACTTCGCGGCGATAGGCGTTGACGTCGGTTTTAGGGTTGGCCAGGTCGACACCGTCGATGCTGACCGAGCCTGAGTCGAAATCTTCCAGGCCATTCAAGCAGCGCAGGAAAGTCGACTTGCCCGAACCTGACGGGCCGATCACCACCAGCACCTCGCCTTTGGCGACGGTGGTGCTCACGTTGTCCACGGCGCGGACGAGGTGCCCACGCGTGTCAAAAACTTTTACCAGTTCGCGGACTTCAATCACTTTGCGCGAGCCTCCGCTCAAGCCGGCTGGCCAAATGCGACAGCGGCAGGTTGATCAACAGGTACAGGCCCGCCACGCAGAACAGAATCTCGAACGGCGAAAACGAGGTGGTAATGACTTCGCGGCCGCTTTTGAGCAGCTCGGTGATGGCAATCACCGACACCAGCGAGGTGTCTTTGACCAGGCTGATAAATTGCCCGGCCAACGGCGGCAGTACGCGCTTGAACGCTTGCGGCAGCACCACGTAACGCATCGACTGGCTGGCGTTAAGGCCCAAGGAGCGCGCGGCTTCGTTTTGCCCGCGGGCGATGGACTGCACACCCGAACGCACAATCTCGGCCACGTATGCACCGGTAAACAGCGACAACGCGGCAATACCGGCGAACTCGCGGGACAGATTCAGCACGGTGCCAATAAAGAAGTAAAAGATGAAAATCTGCACCAGTAGCGGTGTACCGCGCACCAGTTCGACATAAAGCGTCGAGAGGTCACGCAGGGTCGGGTTATTCGACAGGCGGCACAACCCGGTGGCCAGGCCGATAATCAGGCCCAACACCCCTGACACCAGCGACAACCACACGGTGGTCCACAACCCCAGCAGCAGCGGTCCGGCGGCCCAGTGACGGTTCACGCCGACCACATCGCCCTCGGCCACGTCATCGCCTTCGGCCAGTTGCACGCTGTTGTCAGCCACGCTCAGGCGTTGTTCAGTGCCATCTTCGGCACGCAGTACGACGTCGGCTTGATCGCCTTTGCGCACCAACTCAATCACGGTGGAGGCTTCAGTGGCCCGCTGGGCTTCTTCGGCCTGATAGACGAAGTATTGCGGGACTCGGTTCCAGCGCCATTCGTAGGACATCAGCGAGGTGGCGTAATACAACGCGCCCGCCAGACCGATGAGCACCAGCACGGTTAACACGTGCCAGGGCCACTGGGCTTTTTTTTGTTTGATCACGTTCAGGTTCCATCAGGAGTAAAGCCGGGCCCGTAGCCGTTGCCGAAGGCTACGTGCGAGGGCGAAGCGCTCATATCTGGAGCGCCTCGGTGTTTCATCTGAATCGCATTACGCTTTTTTACGGCTGCTGCACAACCGTGCACAGCCTTCGGCAACGGCTACAAAGCATCGCGCTTATTCCATGTCCTTGAGCCAAGTGGTGTCTTTGAACCACTTGTCATGGATGCGATCGTAGGTGCCGTCTTCGTGGATCTGGTGCAGGAAGTTGTTGATGAAGTTAAGGCTGTCGTAGTCGCCTTTCTTCAGGCCAAAGGCCAACGGCTCGTAGGTAAACGGCTGATCGAGGTACACCAGTTTGCCGTCACCGAACTTGTTGACCGCCACTACGTTGTAAGGCGCATCGTAAACAAAGGCATCTGCCTTGCCGTTCACCACGTCCAGCACCGCTTCGGGTTCGTTGTCGTAGCCGTGGTACTGAGCTTTGGACATCAGTTTTTTGGCGATCATTTCACCGGTGGTGCCCAGCTTGGAGGTCAGGCGGTATTGCGGGTCGTTGAGGTCTTTGTAGGTTTTAACCTTGTCAGCCAGTTCCTTGCGGATCAGCAGGGTCTGGCCCACAACGATGAAGGGTTCGCTGAAGTTCAGGCGCAGGTTACGTTCCTGAGTCAGGGTCATGCCGCTGCCGATCATGTCGAATTTGTTGGTCATCAAGGCCGGGATAATGCCGTCGTAGCCCGTGGACACCAGCTCCAGCTTGACCCCCATCGACTTGGCCATGGCTTTGAGCAGGTCGACTTCGAAGCCAATGATCTGGCCGCGTTTGTTGGTCATTTCGAATGGCATGTACGTCGGGTCCATGCCCACCTTCAACGTGCCACGCTTGACCGCGTCATCAATTGCGCCTGCATGGGCTGCGCTAACCGCCAGTAGTGCAGTGACACCGAACATCAGTTTCGACAGAAACTTCTTCATCATCAACTCCCCGGAACCTACTCAATAAAGGTGTTGGCCTACGGCCGGCTCCAGACTCAAAGCCAATACCGCCGGGCACTCACCCATTCGAAGATGGATGCTAACTCAGAGCAGGGGGAGGACAAAGACTTTGCATCACAAAAGCGCGACAGATCATCCGTAGCCGCTGGCGCAGGTTGCGAAGCAAGCCGGGACGTCGCCTTGAGCAACGACCACAAAAAAGCCCGTCCGCTCAGGTGAGGGGACGGGCTTGGGGTCAAGCGGCTGGCTGTAACGGTAACAGCGGCGCGTGGGCGTCGGCTGTGACCGACTCACGCCAGGCGTTGAGCCAGTCTTGATGACCTTCGCTCCACACCAGCGCGTGCAAGCGTGCCAATGCCACCGGATCGCTCAGCAGCGCCATGCGCTCGTTGTTGTTAAGCCCCGCAGGCCCCACTTTCAAGGCATGTCGAACGCGTTCGGTACGCAGCCATTCAATCGGCTCGGCTTCACGGTGACGTGAGGTCGCCAAAGCACACGCCAAAGCGTTCTGCTGTGGATCAACCACCGAACGGATGAAGCCGTCGTGCAGCGCGTGGTAACGATTCTCGTGGGTGTATTCAGCCGTAGCCGACAACTCACGGGGCGGCGCGTATTCCTCAGGAATCAGGAACAAGCTGGCGTCACGGGACTTGAGGCCCAACTTCACACGGCTGGAAATCACGGACACCGGGATCGACAGCATCAGCGAACCGACAATCGGCACCAACCACCACAGAAAGCTTGGGTTCAACCACAGCACCAACGCAGCCCAGGCCGCACCCAACAGGGTTTGCGGGCCATGACGGCGCACGGCTTCGCTCCACGGCGTGGAATCATCGTCACGTTGTGGCGAGTTCCAGGTCGCTGCCCAGCCCAGGAAAGCAGCCAGTACAAAGCGGGTGTGGAAGATCATGCGCACCGGCGCCAGCAGCATGGAGAACAGCATCTCCAGCAGCATCGACAATGTGACCTTGAACTTGCCACCGAACTGTTTCGCGCCTTTGGCCCAGATCAAAATGATGCTCAGCAGTTTAGGCAGGAACAGCAACACGATGGTGGTCGAGAACAACGCTACGGCTTTTTCCGGGTGCCATTGAGGCCACAGCGGATACAGCTGACGCGGCTCCATGAAGTACTGCGGCTCCATCAGCGTGTTGACTGCCAGCAAGGCCGTCGACAGCAGCAAGAAGAAGAACCACAACGGCGCCGACAGGTATGACATCACGCCTGTGAGGAACACGGCCCGGTGAACCGGGTGCATGCCTTTGACCAAAAACAGGCGGAAGTTCATCAAGTTGCCGTGGCACCAGCGACGGTCACGCTTGAGTTCGTCCAGCAAGTTAGGCGGCAGTTCTTCATAGCTGCCCGGCAAGTCGTAGGCAATCCACACCCCCCAACCGGCACGGCGCATCAATGCCGCTTCAACGAAGTCATGGGACAGAATCGCGCCCGCAAACGCTCCTTTACCCGGCAATGGCGCGAGGGCGCAGTGCTCGATAAAAGGCTTCATGCGGATGATGGCGTTGTGGCCCCAGTAATGAGATTCACCCAACTGCCAGAAGTGCAGACCGGCGGTAAACAACGGGCCGTAGACCCGCGTAGCGAACTGCTGCATACGCGCATACAGCGTGTCCATGCCCGAAGCGCGTGGCGCGGTCTGAATGATGCCCGCGTCTGGCGTGGCTTCCATCAAGCGCACCAGGCTGGTCAAGCATTCGCCGCTCATCACGCTGTCTGCGTCGAGCACCACCATGTACTTGTAATCACCGCCCCAGCGACGGCAGAAGTCGTCGAGGTTGCCGCTTTTGCGTTTCACACGACGGCGACGACGGCGATAGAAAATCCGCCCGAAGCCTTCGGTCTCGCGGCACACGTCCAGCCACGCCTGCTGTTCAGCCACGCAGATGTCCGGGTCGTTACTGTCGCTGAGGACGAAAAAGTCAAAACGGTCCAGGTCACCGGTCGCTGCCACCGATTCGTAAGTCGCACGCAAGCCTGCAAATACGCGGGTTACGTCTTCATTACAGATCGGCATCACCAACGCGGTACGGGCGTCTTGGGGGATCGGCTCATTACCCGCGCTGGCGCCTGAAATGCGGTATTTGTCGTGACCGGTCAACAATTCCAGAAAGCCCATCAAGGCTGTCCAGAAACCCGCCGACACCCAGCAAAACAGAATCCCGAACAGAATCAGGATGCTGGTTTGCAGCGCATAAGGCAGCACTTGTTGCGCCGTTTGCAGCAACGGCTGATGAACCACTTCATCAAGATCAACGAACGACCAGCCCTGGTACGGCATGATGCCTTTCATGTACCAGCCAGCGACGATGGTTTGGCCCAGCATCAAAACCAACAGAATGTAACGACGAATCGAACCCACGGTGCGCCAGCGCGCCTTGGGCAGAACGCGTTCATCTTTAGGCGGAGCCGGCGGGTTGCTGCGCCCGGTCAGGCGCCGCCAGCCGCGTACCAGAATGTTGGTACGCCACGGTTCAGGCACCACCTTGGTACGGCGAATCGGCGGCGTGGCTTTGAGCATGACCCGGCCACTGGCGTCGACGGCCAGCATTTCTGCGTCCTCCAACGCCTCGGCCGAACCGAGTGTCAGCCGTGTGCCCACCGACGCCTGAGCGGCCTCGGCGCAGTTTACGTCGGCGCGGGCCGAAAGGCGCTCGTGCAGCTGCTCGAACGAGGTGCAGCTCGCCAGTTCGGCGCGCTGCTCATCGCTCAGCGGCAGATGCGCCAGGTACTCGCTGAGCGAGACGGGTTGTGCGTGAGCATTACTCATCGGCTGGCAACTGATAGCTCCAGGTCTCGGTCAGGACTTTTTCAGTCTTGACTGGCGCTGGGGTAGCTGGAGCCGCCTCGGCCGCAGGCGCTTTGGCGTCCTTGGCTTTGAGCTGCTCTTTCTTTTCCTGCGCCTTGGCCGCTGCTTTTTCAGCCTTGGTCAACGGAGCAACAGGCGCCGGGTCTTCATCTTTGACCAGTGCTGCACGCAGCTCGGTGGACTTGCTTGGGTCTTTGACCTTCAAGCGCAGGGTCAAGCGCCAGCCCTTCGTTTCCGGGTTGTGGCGCAGGTTGTTTTCTACCAGCTCGGCGTTATCACCCACGCTGACCTGGCTGCGAATGGCGGCGTCTGCTGGCAACTTCTCAAGGGACGGGCCCTCGAAGTCAATCAGGTAAGCCACGCTGCCGTCCGGTTGACGGATCAGGTTGGATTGCTTGACGTCGCCGGTCGAACGCAGTGTTTGCTGAGCCCAGGCGCTGTCTTTAGGGTGCAAAGCGGCTTCGTCCATCGTCCAGTGCAGGCGATACGCGAAGTCGAAAGGCTTGAGCGGCTCAGGCTGAGTGTCCGGGCTCCAGAAGGCAACGATGTTGTCGTTGGTTTCATCGGCGGTCGGAATCTCTACCAGATCAACCGTGCCTTTGCCCCAGTCACCTTGTGGCTCGATCCACGCGCTTGGGCGCTTGTGGTAGTTGTCATCGAGGTCTTCGTAGTGGCTGAAGTCACGGCCGCGTTGCAACAGGCCAAAGCCCAGCGGGTTTTCAACCGAGAAGTTGCTCACCGACAAATGCTTGGGATTGTTCAGCGGACGCCAGATCCACTCGCCGTTACCCGCATGGATCGCCAGACCCGACGAATCGTGCAGTTCGCGACGGTAGTTGAGCACTTTGGACGGCTGATTGGCGCCGAACAAGTACATGCTGGTCAGCGGAGCGATGCCCAACTTGCCGACTTTATCGCGCAGGAACATTTGCGCTTTGACGTCGACCACGGTGTCGACACCCGGGCGCAGCGTAAAGCGGTAAGCGCCCGTGGCACGCGGCGAATCCAGCAGCGCGAAAATCACCAGGTGCTTGTCACCGGCTTTCGGACGTTCGATCCAGAACTCGGTGAAACGCGGAAATTCTTCGCCAGAAGGCAATGCCGTATCAATGGCCAAGCCACGCGCCGACAGACCGTAAGCTTGATCCTTACCGACAACGCGGAAATAGCTCGCGCCCAGCATGGTCATGACTTCGTCCTGCTTATCTGCCTTGTTCAGCGGATACAGCACGCGGAAACCCGCCCAACCGAGGTTTTCGGTGGCTTTAGGGTCAAATTTAACGTCGCCGAAATCGAAACGACTGGTGTCGTACTTGATCTCTTCCACTTTGGTGGCGGTGACTTCGTTGATCTTCACTGGCGTGTCGAAGTGCATGCCCTGGTGATAGAACGACAATTTGAAGGGGGTTTTGTCATCAGCCCACTGCGCTTTCTCGTTGCGGAAACGAATTTTTTGATAGTCCGCAAACTTCATGTCGCGAAATTCGTTTGGCAAATTGCTGCGTGGTGCTTGGTACTTATGCTCGGCGAGGGTTTTAGCCTCTGCCGCCACGTCATCCAGACTGAATGCCCACAGTTGACCCGCACCGAACAAGCAAAAGAGCGCAGAGCCCGTCACCAGTGCGTTGCGTAACCGCTTGGCAGACTTTTTTGGTGCATTAAATGGACTAACAATCACGAGCAAACCTCGCCGAATACAGATGATGAAACCAACCGCCAGCGCTTGAATGCCGGGTTGGCGAGCACTGTTCCGACCGTCAAAGGGATGAATGATTCCCCAGGCGCGTCGGATTAGTCTCTGTGTAGCGCGGGATTATCTAGTAGCCCGCGTGACAACGCATCTACTGTCAGCAAGTATTTATGCTTAAAAACCCCTGTTTTCTGACGAAAACACCGATTTTCGGGGTTTTAGGTTTGTAACAAAAATGTAACGGGGCCATCGTTGACCAAATGCACCTGCATATCGGCACCAAATCGCCCTGAAGCAACCTGTGGATGCAGCCGATTGGCCTCCTTCAACAGGTGCTCGAACAAAGCGTGGGCGACCTCGGGCGGGGCGGCGGTGGAGAAGCTTGGGCGCAGGCCACTTTTAGTGTCGGCGGCCAGGGTGAACTGCGACACCAACAGCAAACCGCCGTCAATGTCGGCCAGCGAGAGGTTCATTTTGCCTTCCGGATCGCTGAACACACGGTAGTTGAGCAGTTTATGCAGCAACTTCGCGGCGCTGGCTTCAGTGTCACCGGGTTCGACGGCCACCAGCACCATCAAACCCTGATCGATTGAGCCGACGATCTCCCCCGCCACCTCAACCCGCGCACGGCTGACCCGTTGTAAAAGCCCCTTCATGCTTCATCCGGTTGCAGATTGAGCAAGCGCCGGGCCATTTGCTCGGTGGCGCGCACCAGGGCGTCGGTGATACCGGGTTCGGAAGCCACATGCCCGGCCTCGCGAATGATTTGCAGCTCACTGCCAGGCCATGCCTGATGAAGCGCCCAAGCGTTATCCAGCGGGCAAATCATGTCGTAGCGACCATGCACGATCACCGCTGGCAGGTGAGCGATCTTGTGCATGTCACGCAGTAACTGGTCAGGCTCCAGGAACGCGTTGTTCATAAAGTAGTGGCATTCGATCCGGGCAATCGACAATGCCCGGTGCGGGTCGCAGAAACGCTCGACCACCTGCGGGTTGGGCCGCAGGGTGGCGGCACGCCCTTCCCAGGTCGACCACGCTTTGGCCACGTGCATTTGCGCAATCTGATCATTGCCCGTCAGGCGTTTGTAAAAGGCACCCATCAGGTCGTGGCGTTCTTCGGGCGGAATCGGCGCTACGTAGTCCTGCCAATAATCCGGGAAGATCCGGCTGGCACCGGCCTGATAGAACCATTCGATTTCTTGCGGGCGAGCCAGAAATATCCCACGCAAAATTAGGCCAAGCACCTGCGCTGGATGACTTTGTGCGTACGCCAATGACAGGGTCGAGCCCCACGAACCGCCAAACAACAGCCACTTGTCGATGCCCAGATACCGACGAATCCGCTCCATGTCAGCGACCAGATCCCATGTGGTGTTGCTTTCCAGACTGGCGTGCGGGGTCGAGCGTCCGCAGCCGCGCTGATCAAACGTGATGATGCGATACAGCCCCGGATCAAAATAGCACCGGCTGTTGGCATCGCAGCCTGACCCCGGCCCACCGTGCACGAACACCACGGGCAGGCCGTCGGGCGAACCGCTTTCGTCAACATAAAGAACATGCGGCCCATCAACCGCCAGCTCATGCCGGGCGTAGGGTTTGATCTGCGGGAACAAGGTCTGCATGACGCACTCCATCGGGGGTTGAGGTCATCCCTGCGGGGACTTCAAAAATGTTGCCGTCTGGCATCATAAACCCGATTAGCGGGAATGAGCAGGTGCTTATAACGGTGAATGCAGAGTGAGAAGGGCTTTTGATTTCAGGCCTTAGCGTAATGCCCTTCCCCCCACGCAATAATCCGCGCCAACAATTGTTTGAGCACAATCTGCGTCGGCCCCGCCAGGTCTTGGCGGTAATTGAACGGCTCAACCTCTTCCATATAAGTGCTCTGCGCCAACTCCAGTTGCACCGCATGGATATGCTCCGCCGGGCTGCCGTAGTGGCGGGTGATATGGCCACCCTTGAAACGCCCGTTCAGCACATGGCTGTACTGCGGATGCTGCGCGCAGATCGTTTCCAGATCACAGGCCAGTTGCGGGTCGCAGCTAGCGCCGTTGAACGTGCCAAGGTTGAAGTCCGGCAGCTTGCCGTCAAACAAGTGCGGGATGTGCGAACGAATCGAGTGCGCATCAAACAGCAATGCATAACCAAACTCAGCCTTTAACCGGGCCAGCTCCTGCTGCAAGGTCTGGTGATAAGGCTTCCAGATCTGTTCAAGGTAAGTCGCCCGCTCAGCCTTCGACGGCGCACGCCCTTCGCGAAACAGCGGCACGCCGTCAAACAACACGTCCGGAAACAGCCCCGTGGTCGCGCCCACGTACATCGGTGCATCGTTCTCTGGGCGGTTGAGGTCAATCACGAATCGCGAATACTCCCCCGCCAACGTACTGGCCCCCAGTTCAGCGGCAAATTCGTAAAGACGCGGAATGTGCCAGTCGGTGTCCGGCAGGCTGTGTGCCTCGGGGATCAAGCCGTCCTTGACCGCAGGCGTCAGACGCAACCCCGCGTGGGGCATGCTGATCAGCAAGGGCACGCGGCCTTGTTTGAATGTCAGAACCTTGTCCACAAATGTTTCTCCTAAAGCACTACGTCCACGCCATTGCGCACGACGCGTTTGTCCAGATCGCCGCCCAGCCAGTAAGCCAGATCCGCCGGGCGATCAATGTTCCAGGCCACGAAGTCCGCCACTTTGCCCGGTTCCAGCGAACCGTGGGTGTCGCCCATGCCCAGCGCAATCGCCGCATGCAAGGTGACGCCCGCCAGCGCCTCTTCGGGGGTCATGCGAAACAACGTACACGCCATGTTCAGCATCAAGCGCAACGACAGCCCAGGCGAGGTGCCCGGATTGAGGTCGCTGGCGATGGCAATTTTGACCCCGTGCTTGCGCAAGGCGTCCATCGGTGGCAATTGGGTTTCGCGCAAAAAATAAAACGCACCGGGCAGTAACACCGCGACCGTGCCAGACGCGGCCATGGCCATAGCGTCTTCCTCGGTCATGAACTCCAGATGGTCCGCCGACAGCGCCTGATAACGCGCCGCCAGGCTGGAACCATGCAGCGATGACAACTGCTCGGCATGCAGCTTGACCGGCAGCCCTAGCGTTTGCGCCACCTTGAACACACGCTCCACCTGCGCCGCAGAAAACGCCAGGTACTCGCAAAACGCATCCACTGCGTCCACCAACCCTTCGGCCGCCAAGGTGGGCAGCATCTCGTTGCAGATGAGGTCGATGTAGTCGTCTGGACGATCTTTGAATTCCGGCGGCAAAGCATGCGCGGCCAGGCACGTACTGCGCACCGTAACGGGCAACTCTTCGCCCAGGCGGCGAATCACGCGCAAGATTTTGCGCTCGCTTTCAAGGCTCAAGCCGTAGCCGGATTTGATTTCAACGCTGGTGACGCCATCACGCAGTAAACAGGTCAAACGCTCACGCGCACTGGTGAACAATTCCTCTTCGCTGGCTGCGCGAGTCGCACGTACGGTGCTGGCAATTCCGCCCCCGGCCGCTGCAATGTCGGCATAGCTGACACCTTGCAGGCGCTGCTCGAATTCGCCACTGCGGTTGCCGCCAAACACCGTGTGCGTATGGCAGTCGATCAACCCCGGCGTCACCCACGCCCCTTCCAGGCCGTGAGTCTGGCTGTACTCGCCTTGAGGCAAGTGCAGCCGCGGGCCAATCCACTCAATGAAGCCTTCATAGGTCACGATGGCCGCGTCTTCGATGATCGAATACGTACCCTCGGTCATGGTTGCGACATTGCAGTGTTGCCAAAGCGTTTTCATTCACTTACTCCGCCGTTAAACGTTGGGATCAGGACAATTCAACCTGCGGTTTGACCGCCAGTTTGGCCACCGGCTTTACCCACAACCGGTAAGCCACGACCAAGCATGCAATCCAGACTGCGCCGACAATCAAGGCCGCACGGGTGTCAGGGAAATAACCCAGTACGCCAAAGATAAACACCATGAAGGCTGTGGCTGCAATCGGAGCATACGGCCAGAACGGCACCGGAAACTTGAGCTGCGCCACTTCTTCAGCGCTCATCGAACGGCGCATGGCCATTTGCGTGACCAGAATCATCAGCCACACCCAGACGGTTGCAAAAGTCGCAATCGAGGCGATGATCAGGAAGATGTCTTGCGGGATCAGGTAATTGAGCACCACGCCTGCCAGCAGCGTCACGCCCATGACCAACACCGTCATCCAGGGCACACCGTGGCGTGAGATCTGCGCAAAGCCTTTAGGCGCCTGCCCTTGTTGAGCCAGGCCAAACATCATGCGACCCGCGCCGAAGATATCGCTGTTGATGGCCGACACTGCGGCTGAAATCACCACGATGTTGAGGATCGTCGCCGCCGAGCTGATGCCCAGGCTGTCGAAAATCTGCACAAACGGGCTGCCTTGCGTGCCGATCTGCGTCCACGGGTAAATGGCCATCAGTACGAACAGGGTCAACACGTAGAACAGCAAAATACGCAATGGCACTGCGTTGATGGCTTTCGGGATCACGCGTTGTGGGTCTTTGGCTTCACCGGCTGTAATACCAATGATCTCGATGCCGCCAAAAGCAAACATCACCACGGCAAACGAAGCGATCAAACCGCCGACGCCGTTGGGCATGAACCCGCCAAACGACCACAGGTTGCTAATCCCGGTGGCAGCTGCGTCCACACTGCCCGCGCTGCCAATCCCGAACAGCATGATGCCGAAACCGGCCAAAATCATCGCCACGATGGCCGCGACCTTGAGCAGCGACAACCAGAACTCCATTTCACCAAAGACTTTGACGCTGCACAGGTTCAGGCCGCCAATCAGCAGCACAATGCCCAGTACCCAAATCCAGCGCGCGACGTCAGGGAACCAGAACCCCATGTAAATACCGAACGCGGTGATATCGGCCAAACACACGATGATCATCTCGAAGGCGTAGGTCCACCCCAGGATGAAACCCGACATCGGCCCTAGATAAGTGCTGGCGTAATGCCCAAACGACCCGGAAACCGGATCACGCACGGCCATTTCGCCCAGTGCGCGCATCACCATGAACACTGCCGCGCCACCGATCAGGTACGCCAGCAATACCGCAGGCCCGGCCATTTGGATGGCCGCGGCAGAACCGTAGAACAGTCCCGTCCCAATCGCTGAACCCAGCGCCATGAAACGGATGTGGCGAGCCGATAGCCCGCGCTTCAAACCTTGAGCTTGCTTGTGCATTTCGCGCGTCCTTAATTATTTTTGTCGGCGAACACAGCCGCACAGAGGGCCAAGGCCCTCTGCGACGATGTGATTACAGGCTGGGCAGAATTTGCGCAGGCACCAGTGCATTCAGGCAGCGCGACGCCAGCAGTTGCATGGCCGCCTCAATGTCCGGGGCGAAGAAACGGTCCTTCTCATAGAACGCGACCTTGTCGCGCAACGTGGTGCGGGCGATTTCGAGCTTGGGTGAGGTTTTCAGGCCATCGCGCAAATCCAGACCCTGACACGCCGCCAGCCACTCGACCGCCAGTACGCCGCGCACGTTTTCAGCCATTTCCCACAGGCGCTTGCCCGCAGCAGGTGCCATAGACACGTGGTCTTCCTGGTTCGCCGACGTAGGAATGCTATCCACACTGTGCGGATGCGACAACGCCTTGTTCTCGCTGGCCAGCGCCGCGGCGGTCACTTGGGCAATCATAAAGCCGGAGTTGACCCCGCCATTGCCCACCAAAAAGGGCGGCAATTGCGACATGTGTTTGTCCATCATCAGCGAAATACGGCGCTCGCTCAGCGAACCGATTTCAGCAATGGCCAAGGCCATGTTATCGGCGGCCATTGCCACCGGCTCGGCGTGGAAGTTACCGCCTGAAATCACATCGCCCTGCTCGGCGAACACCAACGGGTTATCCGACACGGCGTTGGCTTCAATGCCCAACACCTCGGCGGCCTGACGGAACTGAGTCAGGCACGCGCCCATGACTTGCGGCTGGCAACGCAGGGAATACGGGTCTTGAACTTTGTCGCAGTTCTTGTGGGACAACGACACTTCGCTGCTTTCACCCAGCAAGTCGCGGTAAATCGCGGCGGCGTCGATTTGCCCCCGCTGACCACGCGCCGCATGAATGCGCGGGTCAAACGGGGAGCGCGAACCCAGCACCGCTTCAACGGTCAAGCCTCCGCACGCCATCGCGGCGGCAAACAGGTCTTCACCTTCAAATAACCCGCGCAAAGCAAATGCGGTCGACACCTGCGTGCCGTTGAGCAGCGCCAGCCCCTCTTTCGCAGCCAGGGTCAGCGGCTCAAGACCGGCCTGTCTCAACGCAGCGCGTGCGTCCAGCCATTCGCCTTTGTAGCGCGCCTTGCCTTCGCCCAGCAGCACCAGCGACATGTGCGCCAAGGGCGCCAAATCACCTGATGCGCCCACTGAACCTTTGAGCGGAATGTGCGGATAAACCTGGGCATTGATCAGCGCGATCAATGCATTGATCACCACACGACGAATACCGGAGAAACCACGGCTCAAGCTGTTGACCTTGAGCACCATGATCAAGCGCACCAGATCATCGCTGATCGGTTCGCCAATGCCTGCCGCGTGAGACAACACCAGAGAACGCTGTAGGTTTTCGAGGTCCGCGCTGGCGATTTTGGTCGACGCCAGCAGACCGAAACCGGTGTTGATGCCGTAGGTGGTGCGATTTTCAGCCAAAATTTGTTCAACACACGCCACGCTGGCGTCAATCTGCGCCGAGGCGCTTTCGTCCAGCGTGAGGGCCACAGGCTGCTGATAAATGTCACGCAGCTGGGCAAGGCTCAGTTGGCCGGGGATCAGGTTTAGCTCAAGCACGTTAATACTCCTTCACGTGTGTTGATAAATAGTAGAAGCCGTTTGAAACGATCTTGTTTTAGGTAGGCGCGAGCCGTGCTCACGCCGACCGAGCGTCGTGGTTTAACCGTTGATCATCGGCAGGTTCAGGCCCTGTTCGTTGGCGCACTCAATGGCGATGTCGTAGCCCGCATCGGCATGGCGCATCACACCGGTAGCCGGGTCGTTGTGCAACACACGGGCGATACGTTCGGCCGCTTCGTCGGTGCCATCACAGACGATGACCATCCCCGAATGCTGCGAGAAGCCCATGCCCACCCCGCCACCGTGGTGCAAGGAGACCCAGGTCGCACCGCTCGCGGTGTTGAGCAAGGCGTTGAGCAAGGGCCAATCAGAGACTGCATCCGAACCGTCCTGCATGGCTTCGGTTTCGCGGTTGGGGCTGGCCACCGAGCCGGAGTCGAGGTGGTCGCGGCCAATCACGATCGGTGCTTTCAGTTCGCCGCTGCGCACCATTTCGTTGAAGGCCAGGCCCAACTTGGCGCGTTGGCCCAGGCCGACCCAGCAAATACGCGCGGGTAAACCCTGGAAGCTGATGCGCTCGCGGGCCATGTCCAGCCAGTTATGCAGGTGCGCGTCATCGGCGATCAGTTCTTTGACCTTGGCGTCGGTTTTGTAGATGTCCTCCGGGTCCCCCGAAAGCGCGACCCAGCGGAATGGACCTACGCCGCGGCAGAACAAAGGGCGGATATAAGCAGGTACGAATCCAGGGAAATCGAAGGCGTTTTCGACACCGACTTCTTTGGCCATCTGACGAATGTTGTTGCCGTAGTCGAAAGTCGGAATGCCTTGCTTCTGAAACGCCAGCATCGCTTCGACATGTTCACCCATCGAGGCTTTAGCCGCTTTGACCACCGCTGCCGGATCGGTCACGGCACGGTCGCGGTATTGCTCCCACGTCCAGCCTTTGGGCAGGTAGCCATTGAGCGGATCGTGGGCGCTGGTCTGATCGGTGACCATGTCCGGGCGTACACCACGGCGCACCATTTCTGGCAGCAGTTCAGCGGCGTTCCCACACAGGGCAATAGAAATAGCTTTGCCTGCTGCGGTGTATTTCGCGATACGTGCCAGCGCGTCATCCAGATCGGTCGCTTGCTCATCGACATAGCGCGTGGCCAGACGGAAATCGATGCGGCTTTGCTGGCACTCGATGTTCAGCGAGCACGCGCCTGCCAACGTAGCGGCCAATGGCTGCGCGCCGCCCATGCCGCCCAAGCCGGCGGTGAGTACCCACTTGCCTTGGAGGCTGCCGTTGTAATGCTGACGACCGGCTTCAACGAAGGTCTCGTACGTCCCTTGCACAATCCCCTGACTGCCGATGTAAATCCAGCTACCGGCCGTCATCTGCCCGTACATGGCCAGGCCCTTGGCGTCGAGTTCGTTGAAGTGCTCCCACGTAGCCCAATGCGGCACCAGGTTGGAGTTGGCAATCAGCACACGCGGTGCGTTGCTGTGGGTTTTGAACACGCCGACCGGTTTGCCGGATTGCACCAGCAGGGTTTCGTCGTCATTGAGGTGAGTCAGGCTTTCGACGATTTTGTCGTAGCACTCCCAGTTACGCGCTGCACGCCCAATGCCGCCGTACACCACCAACTCGGTCGGGTTCTCGGCCACTTGCGGATCGAGGTTGTTCATCAACATCCGCAACGGGGCTTCGGTCATCCAGCTTTTAGCCGTGAGTTGGGTGCCACGGGCAGCGCGGATTTCACCGTCACGGTGGCGGGTGAACTCGGCAGGCGATTGGGGTGTAGTTGAAGTCACGGGTAACTCCTCAGCAATGGGCAGACGCACACTTATGTACTTGTACATACAAGCATATGCAAGTAAGCGGCCAACGTGAGGATTCGCAGCATGAAACTGTTGGAGGCCCCGGAAATAGAGGGCTTGATTAACGCAGGGGTGTTGCACAGACAACGGAGGGGCAAGTGATGGGATGTTACGGAAACGGATTTTTGCGCTGTTTTGGGGCGTTCGGTAACAAATTGCGTAGGCGCTACCGAAGGCTGCGATTTTGTAGACGATCAAAAACTCGCAGCCTTCGGCAACGCCTACGCGGGGGATTTCAGCTGGGGTTTAATTCGATCACGCAGCAGCGGCCCGTCACGGTGACTTCCAGCAACGCACCGTCATTGCTCAGTCGCAGACAATCGTAACGGCCCAGGTGTTGGTGCTGAGTGTTACCGATACCTACGTACACGTGCTCGCTGGCACTGAACACCAGCATCGTGTGCGCCGCGCTGAAAAAACGCTGCGGTGTAACAGCATCCAGCCATTGCAGGCGCGCGCTGTAACGGTTGGGGGCATAGATCAAGTTGAAGTCGCGGATCGGGCCATCTATTAACGTGCAGCTCACCGCACTTTCACCGCGAAAGGCGAAGGCATCGAACGGTAACAAGGCACGCGTGCGTAGCCCGTCCACTTGCAGGTTCATGCCTGCGCCTTGCAGCACGCTAATGATTCGCTGATAGCCTTCAAAGCGCGAAAACCCGCCCGACTCGCCAATGTCGGCAATCGACAGGCGCCAGCCAAAACCCTCAAGACCTTCGCCTGCGTCACGGGTGATTTCTTCGGTGCTCCCGCCGCCGTTTTTCCACGGCATGCGCGGGTAATCAGCGGCGCGTAATACAGTCAATTCATTCATTTACTGAAACGTCCTTCAAGGCGATGGCGCGAGCCTGGGTGGATCAGGCGCGCGGCGGTAACAGGCTGGCGCCCCGACCAGGTACGGCGGCGAATCAGCAGGCAAGGCTCGCCCGGCTCAATTTGCAGCAACTTGCACTCTTTGGGGTCAGCCAGAATCGCCTCGACCACGTGTTCGCCTTCCGTCAACGGTGCGACTTGAGACAAGTAGGCGTAAGGCGTTTGCTGAGTGAAATCCTGCTTGAGGTAGTCCGGCGCCACTTGAGCGTTGACGAAACGGTCCTCTATTTGCACGGGAATGCCGTTCTCGTAATGCACGATCAACGAATGGAAGACTTTTTGCCCTTCACGCATGTCCAGCACCGCTGCACGTTCAGAGCCTGCCGCTTCTTCGCCCAGGCTGATGACTTTGCAACTGTGCTGATGGCCACGGGCGGCGATCTCATCGGCGATGTTGTTGACTTCAAACAGTGCGGATTGGGACTTGGGCTCGGCCACAAAGGTGCCCACACCTTGCATACGCACCAGCAGGCCGTCGGCGGTCATTTCACGCAGGGCGCGGTTGATGGTCATACGGCTGAAGCCCAATTGGCTGACCAGCTCACTCTCGGAAGGGACGCGGTGGTGCGGCGGCCAGTTACCACTCTTGATTTGTTGAGTGATCATCTGTTTCACACGGGCGTACAGGGGCGCCGGACTGTCGCCCATCTGGGCAGCCAGCGGGTTCACGGCAGGCGGAGTCGGCACAGGCAATCCTTGATGAAGAGTAAAGAGGCGTAGCTTGCCGGAGTTTACCGAGCAGGCAAACGTCTGTATATGTATATACAAATAACAAACAATGGGGTACCCAACCGATGTCCGTCTTCTTTGCCGAACGTGCGCTGTTACCCACAGGCTGGGCGACCAATGTCCGAATCGAGGTCGGCAAGGATGGCCTCCTCTTGAGTCTTGAAGCCAATGCCGACGCCTCTGGCGCCGAACGCGTGCACGGCCCGTTGCTGCCGGGCATGCCAAACCTGCATTCTCACGCCTTTCAACGCGCGATGGCTGGCTTGGCCGAAGTGGCTGGCAACCCCAATGACAGTTTTTGGACCTGGCGCGATTTGATGTATCGCCTTGTCGGAAAAATCAGCCCTGAGCAGCTAGGCGTCATCGCGCGCCAGCTGTACATCGAGATGCTCAAGGCGGGTTACACCTCGGTGGCTGAGTTTCATTATGTGCATCACGATGTTTCTGGGCGACCTTACGCCAACCCCGCCGAGCTGGCGCTGCGCATCAGCGAAGCCGCCCGCTGCGCAGGCATTGGTCTGACCCTGCTGCCGGTGCTGTACAGCCACGCCGGTTTTGGTGGCCAAGCGCCAAGTGAGGGCCAGCGGCGCTTCATCAACAGCACTGAGCACTACCTGCAACTTCAACAACAGTTACAACCGCTGATAGCCCAACAACCGGCCCAAGCGCTGGGGCTGTGTTTTCACTCATTACGCGCGGTCACTGCGCAGCAAATCCACGACGTGCTGAGCGCCAGCAATAGCACCTGCCCGGTGCATATCCACATCGCGGAGCAACAAAAGGAAGTCGACGACTGCCTGAGCTGGAGCGGCAAACGTCCGATTGAGTGGCTGTATGACAACGTTGACGTCGACTCACGCTGGTGCCTGGTGCACGCCACCCATGCCAATGCGGCTGAAGTAGCGCGGATGGCTAACAGTCAGGCCGTAGCCGGGTTGTGCCTGACCACGGAAGCCAATCTGGGGGATGGACTTTTCCCGGCGGTGGATTACCTGGCCCAAGGCGGCCGCCTGGGCATCGGCTCGGACAGTCATGTGTCGTTGAGCGTGGTTGAAGAGCTGCGCTGGCTGGAATACGGCCAGCGCCTGCGCGACCAGCGCCGCAACCGCATGTACCGCGCCGACCAACCCATGGTCGGCCGAACGCTGTTTGACGCGGCACTGGCCGGAGGGGCGCAGGCAATGGGCCAGCCGGTCCGTGGACTGGCAGTGGGTCAGCGCGCCGATTGGCTGGTACTCGACGGCAACGACCCCTACCTGGCCACAGCCCGGGATGACGCCATTCTCAACCGCTGGCTGTTTGCCGGTGGTGACCGTCAGGTGCGTGATGTGCTGGTCAATGGCCAGTGGGTGATACGCGATGGCCATCACGCTGACGAAGTCGACAGCTGCCGCGACTTTACCCGCGTGCTCAAAGAGCTGATGGTGTAGCCATTGGCGAAGGCGACTTCTGAGTGCGTAGAGATCGTAAACACGATGAATGCGGTTGAATGGCTTTACGGCCGCTTCGCGCCCGATCGCAGCCTCGTGTTACTCGTCAGCGATTACAGGCCAATTGGGGTAGCCGTTGGCGATGGCGACTTCT
>NZ_LLWJ01000042.1:0-32415 GCF_001529285.1 Pseudomonas sp. TAA207
TCTGGCACCCGCTATCACCTCAAGGCCACCTTGGCCCCCGCCGCCTTCGACTGGAAAGCCCCGCTGCGCCCCAAACCGCGCATCGACGGCCCGCAAACCGCCACTGTGGTCGGCCCGCCCGGCGAAGAAATCTTCTGCGACAAGTGGGGCCGGGTCAAAGTCAGCTTCCCGTGGGACCGCGCCAGCCAGAACAACGAACACAGCTCCTGCTGGATCCGCGTCGCCCAAGGCTGGGCGGGCACCACTTGGGGCGCGATGGCGATACCGCGCATCGGTCAGGAGCTAATCATCCAGTACTTCGACGGTGACCCCGACCAACCAATCGCCACTGGCCGCGCCTACCGCGAAGCCAACCTGCCGCCCTACGAACTGCCCAAACACAAAACCCGCATGACGATCAAAAGCCAGACCCATAAAGGTGATGGCTTCAATGAGCTGCGATTTGAGGATGAAAAGGGCGTGGAAGAGATCTACGTCCATGCCGAGAAAGATCAGAACATCCACGTCAACCACAACGAAACCACGTTTGTGGGCAATAACCGCAGTGAGGAGGTAGTTCGTAACGAGCACTTAAAGGTAGGCGAGGATCGAACCCGCACTGTGGGTGGCAACGAAAAAATTCATATCGAGGGCAACCGCGACCAAAACATACTGGGAGCATCCACGCAGACTGTTGCCCTCGCCAAGACACTGAGTGTCGGCGGCTTGCTCAACGTCATAGTGGGTCTTAACTCTAACGAACAAGTGGCCTTAAACAAGCAATTGAATGTCGGCCAGCAATTGCAGATCACGGCCACCGATAACATCTCGGTCACCAGTCGCAATGGTGAAGTTCACATCGACAGCAGCACCGCACTGATCCTCAGTTGCGGCGGTGCATTCATCAAATTGGCCAATGGGCGTATCGAGATGGGGTGCCCTGAGCCGATGCTGATCCATGCCGCGACTCAGGTTCAAGCGCCCGCACGTTTTGGCATCCCACCACCCCCCAATGCTAGTGAGATCGAGTTTCGTCTGGTTCATCCTGACGGTACGCCCATGGCCGGCAATGCGTTCACCGCCACCCTATCCGATGGCACCCAGCGCACCGGCGTCGTGGATCAAGAGGGCTACGCACGCCTATCTAATGTCACGCCAGGATGTAGCGCCCACGTGAGCTATCACAACTCACCTGCTAAATCGAAAGTAACAGCCTGTACTGAACTCAATCCTGATTTACAGCAGCTGATCTTCCCCAGACATTTGTCCGGAGGTCAGTCGTGAGTACGGCTAATAACTGGTTAGACGAAGCGATAGAAAAGGTTGCAGGTGGATTCGCGTGGTTGCGCGACTTAGTCCTTGGCGAGTTCGCCGAAGACCGCCCACTGAGCGTGGTCATTGCCGACATGCTGCTGTCTTTTGTTCCGGGCGTCGTGATTGTGCTCAGCGCACGCGATATTGCTGCCATCTGCATGCGACTGGGTAAACGTTACAACGGCACGGCAAGCAAGAGTCGACCACAACCGCCGGAGTGGCAGGAGTGGGTCTTGCTGATTGCATGCCTCATCACCCTGATTGCGCCCGTGATCGGAGCGATCGCAGGCAGCGCTGGGACAGTGGTGGGCAGCGCGGTGGGGGCTGTAATCGGACAAGAGGCCTCTGCTTTTCTGCGCGCTTTATGCTTGCTGCTCATACGCGAAAGCCAGGTCGCTCTCAAAACTTTACTTCATTTCCTTGGCAAATTTACCCGGGGTAACGTTGAGCACATGCTCAAGGCCATCAAGTTCACGGCTTATGAAAAAGCTTTGCTTGAATACCTAAACACATTCTTGAGCAAGACATTGGACGCAGTGCGCAACTTGCGCAGCTACCTTAATCGATGGCCCTTCAACCAGGCCACCCAACTGTTAGCTCGATTGCAAGAAATGGAGAAGCAATTTTACGCCGTGCAGCTTCATGCGATTCGAGAGCTCCCACTGGCCTTGGCTCAGTTGGACGCACGACTCGCCAAAGCACTGGAGCAAGCCCTCAAGGAACCCAGCCAGGTCGCTACCGCTGGGGTGCGCGCCGAAAAACCAGTGCCTATGGCCATGGACGGTGGCCGAATAACTTCAGGGGTGGGTATGCCCCCGATCTATCTGGAGCGCCCTCCCGGAACTTTCGGAACACCTGTGCCCATCGCGCCACAGCCTGTGCCGCATGGCCCTAACGTCCACGCCTTCGATCCCAAGACTGCTACCACTGCGCAAAAGGGTATTTATGGGGAGGTCATAAGCGATCAGTACATGCTGGGTAGGGGCTATGAAAACCTGTTGTCCAGCAGCCGTGGGCCGCGCAGCATGGGCATGAAGCCTATCGGACGCGGCATTGATGGCGTCTATAAGAACGCCAACCCGCCGCCGCCCTATATCATCACTGAAACCAAGTACCGTACAGGCGGTGAATTTGCGGCGAGCAAACTCCCCACGACCAAGGGCAGTGCCGGGTATCCAAGTGCAAAGCAGATGAGTGATGAATGGATTGCCCCTCGCTTAGCTGATGCTGTCGGCAGAAAAGAGGCAGGAGCCATCAGGAACTCTGACTACGAACGATGGTTAATGGTCGTGGACGAAAATGGGAAAGTAACCAGCATTACTCGACTGGATGAAAATGCAAACGTCATCAGCAGCATCGTACCTAAGACATAGAGAATTTATTCATTATGAAAAGTTTCGAAGAAATCAAACGCGAGCCATTACTACAAGAAAAAAATTATTTAGAAGATATTGCCTACTTGAAAGAACAGTATGTAGGCCGTAAAGCTGCTGAGGTCGTTGCAGAAAAGCAAAGTGAAGGACACAAAAAGCGCGTGAGTTGGGGCTTTTGCTACGAGTCCTTGGAATTATTGATTGAACTCTATTCAGGCGGCGAACCCTTAGAGTCATTGGTTGCTTACGTCGACCACGCCTTTTCCCAATTCGAACGTCACAAAAAAGCCTTCCCTGAGTTTTCCCTGAAACCCTGGGAGCCAGACGCCTATCAATACATCCTTTGGTTACTGTCCTTGGCCGTCTTGTTCAACATGCCCAAACGCATTGAACAAATCGCCAGCTGGATCAGCAAAGACTCAGATGATGGGCAAGACGCATTGTTGCGGCGCCTGTTTGCACGGGTGGGCATCTCTCTGCCGGGCGATAAATTGATTCACGAAAAACCCTATGGCGAACTGCTCACCGCGCTAAACACTCGGGGCGACGAGCAACAGCAAGCCCTGCGCGCCTACTTGAAACAATGGTATCGCGGCATGCGCAACTGCTACTGGCATGACCGTCACAAGCGCAGAGCAGATGCAGGTTTTTTTGGCTACTGGGCCTTCGAAGCCGGTTTGGTCACGCTGCTATGGGAGGTCGACGACACTCCCTATCGCGACCTGCCGTATTACCCCAAGGACTTAGTCGACGACGCTCGCACCCATCACGTACTGCGCAGTTTCCCCGAAGGCCATTGCATCGAGACCTCCAGTGGCCTGCGTGCCAAGTCCGGCGAAGCTTGCCCGGTTTCGGGCGTCTGGGTCTGCGACGACTGGCCCGTCGGCCCGCAAACCTTCGGCGAAGGCCTGATCCTGCCCACCGACAATGGACGGGCTGTCACTTGGCGCTTGGTAAAAGGTATTTCAGCCTGAAGGAGTTCTCCATGAGCCATTTCGATCAAGTCAAGCGCGACCCATGGATGACCGAGCAGCACTACAAGGCTTCAACAGCAGCCAAAGAGGCCGAATTCGCGGATAGGGACATCAGCGATCTGGTGACTGATCCCCTGCGTGTCGCGCGCCATAACAAAGGTTTGAGCTGGGATCACGCCTATATGGCCTTGGAGTTGGCGATCCAACGCTATTCTGGGGGCGAACCACTGGAACTGGTCGACACTTATGTCGATTACGCCTTTATCCAATTCCAGCGGCATTTTGATGCCTACCCGACAGCCGACGCTCAGTTACGGCCCTGGGTGCGTGACGAATACCAATACATTTTATGGCTGTTGGCATTGGCGGTTCTGTTCGGTTACCCGCAGCGAATTGAGTGGTTACTTAGCTGGATCAACCGAGACGATGAACGCGGCCACGACGCCCTTCTTCACCGTCTATTTGATCGGGTTGAGAAGACCTTTGCAGGCAAAACTCTGATTCACCCACAACCTTATTCAACCCTGTTAGAAACCCTTGACCTTCGTAGCGCTGAGCAACGGCAACACCTTAGTCTGTACCTCAAGCACTGGTATGGCGGATTGCAGGGGTGTTACTGGCATGGGCGTCATGGCAGGGCGAGAGGCGACCACATTGGCTACTGGGCCTTTGAGGCAGCCTTGGTCGCATTGCTGTGGAAAATTGACGACGCATCCATTGGCGACACCCACCATTACCCCAAGGCGCTGCTTGACAAGGCACGCGACCGCAAACGAGGGGACACCTACCCGGATGAAGAGACGCTGGCCTGGAGCCGCCCCACCACGCTGCCCTCCGGCGCACTCTGTCCGTGGCCGGGCTACTACGTTTGCGTAGAGCGCATGGTCGGCGAGCAGCCCTTCATGCACAACACGCCTTTTCCCAAGATTGAAAACGAGGTGGTGCACTGGCAATTGTCGAGAACGTTTAACTCCTCAGCCTAGCGGCTATCGCCATGACGCCAGCATTGTTGAAGGTACTGGATCGAAACCTTTTCAAGGTCAACATAAGAGAAAACTTTATGCCTGCTGTTGTTTTGGTCGGTCACGACCACGACTGCCCTTTGTGCGGCCCCACCACCGTTGACAGTGGCGCGGAAAATTTCAACATCAACAACCGCTCTGTTGCGCGCGTCGGCGACACCCTCGGTTGCGGCGCCGTCATTAACAGTGGCTCAGATTTGATGTCAATTGAGGGCCAGGCTGTTGCCCGTGTCGGCGACACCACTGACCATGACGGCACGCTGGAAAACGGCGATGCCTGTTGGCTGGTCGATTAAAGCTAGCTAGCATTCATTACCGTCCCTGCCCCAGCGCACGATCCGAGCAGTAACGGCTACACCCAACTCCTAGCGTTCAATCTGCCCCCCGCCCACCCAAAAAGATCATCCAGGCCGTTTGACCTCAGGCACTGAAGCCTCGGGCAACTGACGCGAGTCCGTTCTACCCAACACAACTACGCCGGCCCCACTGATGGGCAGGGCTTTTACTGTTCGCTACCTTCCAGCCCGTCGAGATCACGGGTTGGGCGGTAGTGTGCATCAAGGAGGGCGCCATGCCCCGCCAAAGCGACTTGCGCTACACCTTCGAACCCAGCGGTGGCGCCGACTTCGAGGTCATCGAATTCACCCTTGATGAAAGCCTGTCCAAGCCCTTCACACTGGCACTGCAACTGGCCAGCTTTGATGCCGAACTGGACTTCGGCACGCTGCTGGACAAGACCGCACTGCTGACGATCTGGCGTGGCGACACCCCCGTGCGCTACGTGCATGGCCTGATCAGCTCCTTGACCCAAGGCGACACCGGTAGGGCAGTTGTCCGGTCTGCCGGCTTCGTCTTGAGCGCCGTCGGCGACGCTCTCATACGCCGTACCTATCCCCTATTGCCCCGCGCCACTGCACACATGACGGTGAGCCGCTGTAACATCCAGCGCTCCCTAGCTTCTTGTGCCTTTACACGCAGGGAACTTGGAGCACCCCCAAAATTGACGACCTGCGTGTTTCCCTTTACGAGCCGTTCGACGCACCATGGACGCGCCGCAACTCGGGCACGCATTGGTAACCACCGGGCGCGTCGTCACGGGCGCAACCATCCGCGGGACACTCGATAGCGGTTGAACTTTGCTCGGCGCAACCTGGGTTCTTTTAGGCAGCTCAATCGAGATGGGCGTAAGTGCCGGCACATTAATTCCCAACACCACACAATCGTGCTCAGCGATGGCGCGCTCTTGCAGTGCCTGCTGAAGAGCTTGATCGGGCGTGACCTTGGCGCAAAGGCATCGAGGCACTGAAGCCTGTAAAGCGGCAAAACCCGATTGAATTTTCTTCTGCAACTCAATCTGCTTAGTGGCAAACGTCACGCGGGCCGACTGCTCTGCCTGCACATCAGACGGATCCGGCGTGGCGTTGTAACGAAATTTAGCCTCTTGCTCCTGACGCCAGATCAACATTTTCGCCGTCAAGGCTTCTCCAAAACCTGGCACTGCTCGAACCGTATACGCGGTAATGTCCGCCGCAGTCTCGATGCCAAACGACGCGAGCGTGGCGGTCTTTCCGGCACCGATACCTGATATAGACGCTCGCCTGATCAGAAACCGATCCAGGAAAACCGTACGCTGACGATCCTCCCGAGTCGCCTTCAGTTGCTTCAGCGCCTGAGCGAGCTGCGCTTCGAGCTGGCGATACCGAACCACTGCATCCTCTAGGTCAGCATACAGAACGTGCATTTCCCGAAGGCCAATCCGTTGTAGGTAGGCCTGAGATGCCAAACGCACCTTGCTGTCCGCATCCTGATAGGACATGCGCAAAGGAGTTGGATCTATCTTTTTAGTGGCGAAAATTCGCGCTAAACCGCCGAAACCCAGAAGCCCCCACAGAACCGCCGCTCCTGGCACGGCAACATAGCCGACCACTGCAGCCAGCAATGCAAAACCACCGAAGATTGCAGGGTCATGCCGCGTGTTCTTCGCACGCGTTACCGCCACACTGGGCGAGCCTATATTGCCGCTCCAGACCGGTAGCACCTCCGTGGGTGATGGCAGACGTACAGCCCGAATAGCCGTCCACATCCTTTCGAGATCGAACGGACCTGCCACCGGAACATTGCCAACAACCAGCCCCTGGGGAAACATTTCGACGCCAGACTGACTCGCTAACCGACACCACAAGCAAGTGCCTGCCGAACCTGGAAAATAGTGAGTCGGCACATCCGCACATCGACGCAAGCCCGTCTCAAGCCCCTGTAAAAGATAGACCCAAGCCGCTGGATCTGGACGAGACGAGGGTGCTAGCCCAAAGGCGGACTCCAATGCTGCCGCTATCTCCTTTGGGAAGTCTGCCAACAGTACTGAACCGGGCGGCGGTGTAGTTCGTGTTTCATCCCGTCGAACCATTGAAAAGGCGAAGCGATGTTGCGCAATCGATTGCCCCAGCGTGAGGTCAGGGCCGTTATAGCGGCCTGCATAGGGGTGCTTACCCATCGCTAACAGCTGGAAAATGGCCACCGCAAGCCCAAAATTATCGTGCGCTTGGGTTCGT
Organism: Pseudomonas sp. TAA207; assembly: GCF_001529285.1. Lineage (NCBI taxonomy): Bacteria > Pseudomonadati > Pseudomonadota > Gammaproteobacteria > Pseudomonadales > Pseudomonadaceae > Pseudomonas > Pseudomonas sp. TAA207. Next base: position 7,215 of record NZ_LLWJ01000042.1, read on the forward strand.
GTGACAGCTGCGAGGCTGCTCCCGTGAAGCTCGGGAGGTGTGAAGTCTTCGGTTCCGACAACACAGGGATATGAATGCCCCTTTAAGCTGAACTGAAAGCTGTCGGCATCAATCAGTGCAACGGTCGCATCCTGCCCTACCAACACGCCGGAGTGATTGAGATCGCCGATAACACAACCGGCCTGATGCACAGTGGCAACCGCGCGCGCAACGTTCTGCGCTACGCGCACCAGGAATCGATAGTCCGCTTTGGGGAAATGAAGCTTGCGGGATTTCGGACTATACAGCTCATGAAGCGCATGGTAACCCGCTACCAGCCGCATGGTAAAACCAAGAAAGTTGCCGGAGGCATCAGTCACGACTTCAGACGGAAACGCGACCAAGGTCGTCGCTCCGGCCAACTGCCCGTCGATCATCGCCCTAACTTTACTTTCGCGGGAGCCTCGCAACGCCGTCTTATAGATCTTAACCGCTCGATCTGCGCGCCCGGCCAACGCGAAAACATCGCCTTCCCCACCTTTACCCAACTGCTTATCGAGTCGTTCGGTTCTACCGCCGACCTTGACTTGTACAGAGCTCAGCGACATGACACCAGAACAAGCGTCTTATCATCATCGGTGCGTTCACAGAGGGCGGGACTATGCAGATAGCGTGCGAGTGCATTTGACAACACGACCAGACGTCCCTCAGCACTTTCCTGATCCACCGGTTTAATCATCGGATCAAAAAAACGCGCGAAGGGCTGCTGCGTAGCCTGCTCCAATGCAACTGACTCAAGCCCATCCGAAAACAGCGCAAAGGCGTCATACTCGCGATCCAAGCGATAGATATGAGCACGCACTTCAGGGTCATCGGTGACAAAATAGGTTGTGGCGGCGAACTCTCCATTCTCCGGCCAGCACAGAGCCTCCCAGGTACCCGCTTTACGTGCCACCAGCGCGCTATCGCCGATTTGCAACGCGAGAACTTGATCTTTGAATACCACCAGCATCACCAAGGTTGCGGCAAACTGCCGCCGCGTGACTGCACGCGTCTGCGCGACCTTAGCGAGTCGGTCGCGCAGCTGATCAATCCAGCCCATGATCATGTCGTCATCCGGCAGCACATCCTGGTCGCTAAACCAGTGACGAAGACTGCCCATCAAACTACGGCAGGTTAACGTTGCACCTTGCCCGCCGTAGGCCGCGCTGCCTGCGCCATCGGAGACAATTGCACAAAAAACATCTGGAGTGAGGTGCATAACGCTGTAGGCGTCCTGCTTCCTCGTCCCCATTTTCAGATGTGATGTGCCAATGCACGACGCAGCCGCCCAACGCCAATGCGGATTACTCTGCAACGGCCCACCCCGTCGGTCCTGTCGGATTGGAAAGAGGAACAGCGTCCCCCGGGTTGGACTGTGATACCGCGCTCAACGAGCTCGATAGCCAAGCGAAGAGCTCTCGAAACGCCAGGCCTTTCAGCTTAAGGGGTTGACGCGTCCCTAACCGGGAAAGCGTGGACATCTCCGCTCTGTCGACGCCCACAGAATAGAACATGAACTCCTTTCGTTCTTCCCCCTCGTGCACGCGTCGCCGCGCTTCCTGCCAGTCATCCGTCGGCGCTCCGTCAGTAATCAGGAAAACCCAGGGACGGTAGTACTTCACGCCGTTGGCTCGGTACCGCGCCTTGCGTTCACGCAACAGATCCAACGCACGCTCAACGGCCTCGCCCATTGGCGTGACACCGCTGGCTTCCAACACTTCAGGGAAATACCCATCGACGGTCGTGAAGTCGGTTTGGACATTGACCGGTCCGAAAGTCACCACGGCCAACTCTACCCGCTTCGCCGCCATCGCATCGGCATACAACTCTTCTTTGAAAAACAGCAACGCATCATTCAATTGTTGGATCGGCGCGCCGTTCATGGACGATGACGTGTCCAACAGCAATATGCAGGGGCATCGTTGCTCCGGATTCTCTGCAAACTCGGCGTCCGCAAAAGGTTGCTGCTCAAAATCGGTCATCTTGTCCCCTTTCAGTCCCTGACGAAGCTGTCGTACGTAATGGCACGATACCAGCATGGACTATAATTGGCACAGGATGATACGTACAGACCACCTCTAAACATCTGTCCCTAGAACATTACGAATCCCGTCCACCACGCTGCTGTCCTTGATCACGTCACTCAACCAACTCTCCAGCGGCATATCCCCCCATTTGATGGCGCGCTCAATCAGCAGGGGTACTGGGCTATGAGGCTCGGTTTGCTTGAAGTACTTGACCACGCCTCGGAGTTGGGCCAACGCTTCCGCTCGGGAGTGCGGCTCCGTACGAATAGCCTCAACCGTCGGTGGAGTGAGCACCGGTTCGTGTTGGGCAGGTGTACGTGGCGCCATAGGTTTTGTCGGTTGAGGGGCAACAGCCGGCGCAGGCGTTCGTACCACATCACCGCCGCGCTCCGCCAACAGCCTTTCAGTCAGTTGATTGACCCGAACCAGTGTTTCATCCAGACGGGTCAGGCGCGGTGCGTCCAGCTCAAACAATTCGTCAATCGATGTTTGCAAGCTTCGGCAAACGCGTAGGCATTTCTGCACCTCAGCGTGCCGAGTTTGCAGATAGTCAACAGCCGTCAACGCGGCTGCCCGCTGGAACATTTCCCCATTGATCTTGCCCTCGGCCAGGCACGCGTCCATCGCTTCCGGGCTCTGTCGTCCCCTGTTATCGACTTGAAGTGACTGCTCATACAGGGCCAGGCCGTAGGGTGGGTCCTGGGTTAGAGGAACGCTGGCGACTATATCGGTGAGGATGGTGCTCAGCCACGCCAAACGTTCGGCTCGGGCCTCCAGTCCCTCGTCAAGGGCAGGATACAACTTGGGCCAATGCCCCTTGAGAATGGCGTCGCAAACCGACAAACCAAATGTGATCCCCTCAAACTGGTGTTGGTGGCCCAGCCCTTCGCACAACCAGGCCACCATGCGCAGGTCTTTGCTCTGCTGGGACAGACCGTCAGCGCTCAGACGAACGACCTGCTCCCAATCCGCGTGTTTCAGTTCCGCTTGCCACTCCCCCTGGGCCAGATAGGACGCATCGGCACGCCGTGCTTCTTTGATCTGATCAAACAGCTCCGAAAAGCTCAAATCGTCACCACTGCCCCCGTCGATAGGTTGGGTCAGGACGACGATGGAATATTCGTGCAAATGTTCAGACATGCTTACCTCCGGCTATCGCCGTTCATTACCTCTAATACGCAAAACGCCCCGCCTCGATACCGAGGCAGGGCATCGCCTCTACCCTTTCAATCAGGGCAAGGGGTATTGCTTAGGCATGCGTCTTATTCTTGGTGCGATCCCAGCCGCCCACAACCTTGCCGCCACCTTGACCGTCACCGCGCTTCTGCTGAACGTACTCGGTCTTGATTCGCGCATAGTTGAATTTGACTTCTTCCTTGGGCAGATCACTGACGTCGGCAGCGTCGTTGCCGGCGTCCATGTTGCCCAGGAACTTGACGGAAGACACCACCACTTCTTCCATCGTGATGGTCAGGTAGGTGACTTTGTCGCCTCCCGCGCGGTTGACGTGCAGCACCACCTCTTTGATGTGCTGACCCTTGCAGCAGGTTTCGAACAGCTTGGCCGACGCTTTGTCGACGACCTTGCGGATCGAAAAATCACTCAGGTTCACGCGCTCCGATGAGGCGCCGCCGGCCGAGCTGGCGGTGGCGGAAGTGGCTTGGGTGGCACCATATTCGTAACCCACCACTTCGATCCAGTCAGCGTGCTTGTCGTCGGTGCTTTCACCAGGAATGCCGTCGATTTTCAGGTATGCATCAAATGCCATTGGGTAAAACTCCTTCATTGGTGTAAGGCGGTGTCAATCCATCAGCGGAACACGGCACCATTGCGATAAGTCCCATTGCCCAAGCAAATGAGACATTTACTGGTGTTACCGAGCAGGAGTTCCCGCTCGACAACCAGTATTTCTTGCGCGGCCCAACGCCGTCATGGCTGTGCGCGCACTTCAATCTCCACACGGCGGTACGGCTCCAGACACTTGATCAGTTCCGCGCGCGGCAATGCGCTTTCACAGCGCACTAAAGGCCGACGACTTCCCTCCCCGATGGCCGTGACCAGCTCCTGGGGTACGCCTTTTCCAACCAGGTAGGTTTTGATGGTCTCGGCGCGCTGGCGAGAAACCCGCAGGTTGCTCTCGGCATCGCCGATTTGATCGGCATGGCCGGCAATCACGATGGTGCCGACGTTAGGGGTATTGAGGAGCTTGGCGGCAATCTGGCTCAGTTGCAGCCGGCCGCCATCCTTCAGGCTCTGCAAGTCCGCCCGACCGAACGAAAATAAGGTGTCCGACTCCAGGGTGATGGTCTCAATAGCCCGCAGTGACTGCACTAACAGGCTGTTGATGTAGTTGCGCGAACTGGAGACCAAGAACGCGTTGTCCATAATCCTGGGCACGTCCGGCTCGTTGATCTGCTCGATGTAAAACGCAATTTGCCGCCCGGCATACAGGTAGTCGACGGTTTCGGGCTGAACGGCTCCTGCCTGGGTGACCAGATGACGGGCAATGCTGGGGTACCAAAAGTCTGGAAGCGTCTGTTTGAGCAACAGCGGGTCCGCCGTGCCCTGCCCGGATTTGGCAAGCATCTGGTAGGTCTCCAGCGTTGTCTTGCCGAACTGAGCGATGGATGACGCACGGTTGTCTTGGGGTAAGGCCCGCGGCTCAACGCTGTCGATACCGGTCACAGGGTGTTTATCCTGAGTAGTGCGCTGATAAACTTTGAGCGTCGGTAACAGCGATAACGACCGCGTCAGGTTCTCTGCAGCGGGCGTCAGCATCACCCGTTCCAACTCGGCAAAATAATGCTCACGTACCTCAGGCTCGATCAGCCAACCTTGATAAAGCCCCAGACGCAAAGCCCACGGCACGCCAGTTTGACGGTGTTGGTTGTAGTAATCGGCTGCACTGGCGCGCAAACGGTCCAGGCGCTGCCAGGCCGCATACGTTCCCGGTGACTGGACATCCTGCTCCGCGGCCAACGCCAAGTCGCCAGCGAGGCCCTCAATAGCCAGTGTGTTCTGCCAAAAAGACACACCCCACGCACCACAAACAGCCAGCGCCAAGACCGCCCCCCCCAGACGCCAACCACGAAGACGACGCTCCTCACGACGGTTACGGCTGTACAGCATCACCAGATGTTGATCCGGAATGATGACCTTCTGGAACAGGCTCTGGATGAACAGCGATTGTGGCTGGGCCGCGCCTTGAGCCGGGCTGGATAGAGGCGCCAGGGCAAACCGTTGGCTGACTTGGCGGTTGTGCTCACCCAACGCTGCACACTGAGCATCCAAGGCGCTGGTGAAATAGAACCCGCGTAGCAAGGTCGCCTTCTGATAAGGATTGGCTTGCACCAAGGCGGCGACAAACCCTCTTAAGACCGGTTTGAACGCCATCAGCTCCAGCGGAAAGCGGTACACCGTTGGATCTTCCCGCGTGATGCGAATGTCTTGCTGCACCAACTGCTCACCAGCCACCCGTTGCCAGTGCCCGGTCCACAGGTCCAGCGCCTCGGAAAAACGCGCGCCCCAGTCGGCGTGTTCAAATTGCGCATGGGGGAAGGTCGCCCCAAGCACTCCTTCTTGCTGCGAAGCGTGCCGCTGCCGGTAAAACTCGCTGAACCCTGGCAAAAGGTCACACTTGGTGAAGACCAGATAGATCGGCAGCGTCAGCTCCAGCAACGCCTGTGCTTCCTGCACTCGCTCACGCAACCGCTTGGCCAACTGTTCGCACTCTCGCGGCGAGGCGCTGAGCAGATCCTCCAGGCTGACCGTCACGATCAAGCCGTTCAGCGGTTGGCGAGGGCGGTATTGACGCAGCAGGGTCAAAAATCCGCGCCAACGACCCGCCTCCTCCGGGACGTCCATGTAACGGCCTGCGGTATCGAGCAACACCGCTTCGGCACTGAAAAACCAATCGCAGTTACGCGTCCCGCCCAAACCCACGGTGCGCATGCCCTCACGTTCCGCGTACGGAAAGTGCAGCCCCGATTGCAGCAACATCGAACTTTTACCGGAAGCTGGTTGGCCAACCACCAAGTACCAGGGCAAGGCATACAGCGCATCGCGCGAGTGCCGGCCACGCGTGCCGGCACGCAAGCGAGCGATACTCTGCAATAAGCGTTCACGTAATAGACTGACCTCTTCACGGTCGGCAGGGCTGGCGTTCAATACCGCCTGATCGGCGTCATCACGCAATAGCACTTCCAGATCCTGATACTGCGCGGCCCCACGCTGCAACACCACCACGTACAGCGACGAAGACAGCAGAAACCCACCTATCCCCACCATCAGACTGCGCAGGGAGGTGAATCCCAACCACACGCCCAATCTCCAGATGACAAAAAGCATCAGGAAGCAACTGACGCCGACCACATAAGGCTGATACTTCAAAAAGTAATACTTGAGCCGATTCATGCGCTCGTCCCCTGTTGCCGCAGCGACGCAAGCAACCTGCGCAACGGCTGATCTGTCCTCACGTCAGGGCACTCGATGCCAGACTCTGCGTGAAGCAATGAGGGGCAAGACAACCCACCTGTCAGGACGCGATACGCGGTGGCGACATGCCGCGAAGCGAAGCAAAGCAGTCCGGGGTGCATAAAGTCGTCCACCAGCACACTGACCGTCGGCACTTGGCCATTGTTTTGGCCAGCCCACCAATCGCACCAGAAATCCGCCACGGGCCGCTTCAACCCCCGCTCGGCCGGAAGTGGAAAATGCACCACAGGCGGACGCGCCTCACCAACGCTAGCGCTCAGGCCTTGCAGGCGCGCTTGCAAAGACAAGCCATGCAGGTTGGCGTAGGAGTGCTGCAGCGCGTTAGCAATATCACTTAGCTCGAAGTCATCGAGGAACTTCAGATGCACGCGCTGATACAGGGCGAGATCGGCGCGGTCCCAAGGGCGCAGCGCAGCTAAACGGCGGAATACCAAAGCAACCTCTAATCCTTGCGCCGCATCGATCAACAACGGTTTGATCTGGGCGGCGAAGACTTCAGCCAGTGTATGAGCACTGAGCTCGCCATCGGAGACGCGAACGAGTTGAAAGATAAAGAACGGATAGCGTCGGCCACTGCTGTCACGTGAACTGACCACGCCGCCCAACAACCAGGCGCCGGTTGTACTGACAAAGCTGAAGTAGCACAGAGGCAGTTCGTCAAAACGCGCCTGCCACTGCTCACTGTGATCGAGATCAACAAGGGTGCGTTGCAACCATCGATCGAACTCCGCCACCTCCGGTAATGCACCATGCAGGCTGACGAAATCCGCGCTGGCGGGGATTTTTCCAAAGCAGCCAATCATGTGCCGTCTACCCGCGCTGTGCCGCCCAAGGAACCAAGGGACTTCACGTCGCCGAGGTCAGTCAGGCGTACACCGCCATAGTTGCGCAGCACAAGACTGATGTCCCCACCTTGTGCCTGCCAGGTAAAACGCTGGCGGACCTGATCCAGGTTGGCGACCTTGGCGCTGTCATTCATTTTCAACAGACCCCAACGACCTGGATAATCGAACACGGTCTTGCGCTCCCCGGTCAGGGTCACCACCTCCAAGCGGGCACCAGGACTCTGCGAGTTCCCCGGCCAAGTGAGCCGACTCCATTGCGGCTTACCGTTGCGGTAGTGCTGCACCTGACCATCGAGGGTCAGAATCAGGTCGGTGAACCGCGCGGACGGTTCCAGCATCACCTCAAACCCATTGCCTGGATCGGACAGGCTGGCAATCACTTCACCCAGTGCGCTGGCCTTCTCGATACTCTGCAGCATGCGTGGACTCACCAACGGCGCGCTGCCTGCCGCGCGACTCATGCCTAACCCCTCCCCTGCGGCCAGGTTACCGATTTCGTTGCGCTGAAAGGCCGGCATCAGCCCCGTAGTGGGATCTACAAAACGCTGCAGATCCTTGACCGAGGCCTCATTCTCCGCTGCCGGATTGATCGGATAGCGATGGGCCAGGTTTTGCTGCCACGATTTTACAATCTGCTGCGCCCATGCCTTGGCCACCTGTTCGCCGGCCGGGGCCCGCACGCTTTCCCAGCTAAGCATGATCGGCGCATTGAACAGGCGCTTCAGCGAAACGGAGAGACTGTTCTGCGATGTCTCGATACTGCTTTCAACATAGTTGCGTAAGGCGGTGATCTCAGTCGGCTGCCCGTCGAGGGTTTCAATAACCAGTTGCTTGCTGTTTTTCCCCAGGTCCTGCGAGCGTTCGATATTGCTCAAACGCACCTTGAGTTTGCGCAGTGCCGCCAGATAACGGTCCATGACCGTACGATCCGCGCCGTCCGGGTTTTCAGCGGAGAATAAACGGGAGACGCTTTCAAATTGGCTGCTCAGGGCGCCGTCGGTGAACGGCAGCGTAGCCGCCAAACCGACAGCGGCAGACTCTTTCAGCCCATTACCGCTGGGCGGACGGTCCCACAGCGTGTTGTGATGCACCGCCATCAGCACCTGCTTGAGTGGCGAGTTCTGGGCATCACTCAACGGCGCCAAATGCAGTAATGCCTCCTCGATCGTACTGAACTGACGCACGCCTGTGCCCGCCAGAAAACGCGTCCAGGCTGCCGCGTAGTCACGTTTGTATAGCGCCAGCAGGTCGCGGATCACATTGACCTTCTGCACGTCCTGGTCCACGTCTTGACCTTCGAGCACCCAATCACTGTCATGCCGCAAGGGGCCGGCAAGCAGCTTGAGCAGCGCTGGCTGCACGAATTGCTCCCAGCCCTGACGGGTGTAGAGGGCAGGCACCGATTGCGAGGAGAACAGCATGGTTCGGCCTGAGCCCGAAATCATTTGATTCAGGCTCAATGCCGGGAATTGTTGATCAGACTCAAGTTGCAGCCTGAGGTATTCACGCTCAACCAAAGAGCTGCTGATCATCAGGGACTTGAGACTTTGCCGTGCAGCGCTGACGAGGCTGTCATTACGCGCCAGAGCCGGCGCATCGCCTTGATGTATCAATTGCGCATAGAGTTCGGTGTTGCTGTTCACTGATGCTGCGTTCAAACGCAGTCCCATAGGCTGCGCCACCTGGCGCCACGCCAATGGCAACGCGATAGACAGAAAGTCGGTGTCGGGATGTTGCTGCGGAGCGGTCAGAATCAAGTACAGCTTCAGCGCACTGTAAGCTTCGACCAAAGTGGTCGCCTGCACCTCATTGAGGCGACTGACGACTTGCTCGGAGAGTGCCAGCCCTGCACGTGACAGCGCCGCTTGCCGTTCGACATTCACCCGCTCTGTCACTACGGCCTGCGCCCCACGCGGCACTTTTTTTGGCACGACGACTTCATGCGACTCATGGGTCAGCTGTGCGGCCAGCTCGTTCAAGTCATGCAACTGCAGCTGCAGGTGCCGACTGATCGGGGCCAACACTTGGCGCTGTAGCTGTGCACTGTAGGCCGCCTGCAGCGGTGCCCGCAGTTCACTCCCCGGATACAACCTGGCCGCCAACGCCCACGGATCGTCTCTGCCCTCCTGCGCCTTAAGCTGTTGCAACTGCTCGCGCAACATCTCCAGGGTCGCCAGCGCATTCGCGTCTGACGCTTGGTGAGCCTCGAGGTCTTGTGCCAGCTCGGTCAGCCACAACCGAGTAGTGTGGAAGGCACTCGCCTGCCACACCAGCACCCCCACCGCGACCAGCACTGCGCCGCTCAAAAGCGCTGGCCGCCACGCATGGTGTGCACCCTGCCGGGCGTGGTAAAGGCCCAGTTCCCGATCCGGGAACAGAATGTTGCGAAAGACGCCGGTGATGAAATAGCTCTTCTCACCGGTATGGCTGGCGACCGCTTGCCCAGCAGGCTTCAAGCCATAACGCTCGCTTAGTTCATCTTCATGAACGGCCGGCAGCGCCTGCCCATCCTGCAACGCGCTGGTAAAGTACAGGCCGCGCAACAGCAAGGGGGCCGGTGTGGAATCGGCATCGCCAAACGGCGCCAAAAAATCTGCCAGTACGCCGGACAAATCCGCCAGATAGCGCGGGAACTGTAAACGCTCAATGGCGTCGTCCGCCGAATGCGCAACCTGCGCTCCCACGTGTTGGTTGAGACGCACTAGCAGTGCATTAAACTTGCCTTCCAAGACCTGACGCACGCCCTGCTTGCGCAGCGCGCCCAACTCGAAGGTCATCCCCAGCGGCTGTTGGCGGGCCTCGGCATCCAGCCCATCAAACACTGCATTGAAACCGGGTAGCAGGTCCGTCTTGCTGAGCATCAGGTAGACCGGTGGGCTCACCCCCAGGCTGGCACTGTATTGCTGAATCCTCGCTACCAGCTGTGCGCAGAGAACCCCACGCTCCTGTGGACTGGCCAACAGAATCTCCGGCAAACTCACGACCAGCACCAAGCCATTGATCGCCGGTCTCCGACGTTGACGCCTGAGCAGCTTCAGGAAACCGGTGAACTCGTGGGCAGACTGGTCGTCGCTCAGATATCGACCCGCCGTATCGATCATCACCGCCTCGGGGCTGAAGTACCAGTCACAATGCTGGGTTCCGCTCTGCAGCCCCGGCGTCGACCCGCCAGCCACCCGCGCCGACAACCCGGCCCGGGTCAGCAGCGAGGTTTTACCCGAAGCCGACAAACCGATGACCAGATACCAGGGCAGATCAGACAAGGCCGCCGAACCACCGCCCCCCGCTTGCGGCGCAGCCCGCAGTAATTTCACGGCATGTTGCAACCGCTCGCGCAGCACTTGATGGTCGCGAAATTCGCCACCCCGCTGCTCGCGGTCAACTTCAACATTGAGCAGGTGTTCGAGGTTACGTTCAGTACGAATTCGCCCGTACTGGCGCAGTACTACCCACAACAAACAACAGGCACTGAACAATGCCATGCCAACCCATACGGCTTCCCGTTCTATAACAGTCCACCGCAGCATCGCGCCGCCGAGCGACAGCCCTAACAACCACACCAACAACCAGAGGAACCAGAAACTTTTGATAATTTGCAAGAGTGTCTTCATTACAACCTGACCTGAAGTGTCGACTGAGGCTAAACGCCGAACAGGCGAGTGAGTTGTTCGGCGAGCAACGCCACGTCGCGTTCAAGCAACCAACGCAGTACCCAAAACACGATGCCGCAGCCTGCCGCCAACAGCGCCACATACAGCCACATCGGCACTTCGTAGCGCAGCAGATGCGAGACTTGGTCCGGCAACGCCCAGTCCGGTGACAGCGCCTGCGGTACCTGTTGTCCCTTGGCCAAGTCCTGCCCCAGGCTGTTGGCGATGTAAGCCAACTGCTCTTTCTGTTCCAGGCTGTACCGACCCTCGAAACCCAGCGCCAGGCACAAGTGATAAACCTCCAGAACACCGCGATTACCTTTTACGTCCTCACGTAGTTGCGTCAGTTTTTCGAACAGGCCCTCACCGGCCAGGTGCACGCCGAAATACTGAAACTGCAAGCTGTGTACTTCGAAATGTGAGCGCAGCGGACTTTCACCCGCGCGTAATACGCTCTCGTCCAGGAAGGCGCACAGTGCGTACTGCGTGTCCTTGACTTGCTCGACGCTGTAGCCGGCGGCTCGGGCATCGTGCTCCAGGCCAGTGAAGAACTGCTCCACACTGCGGACAAACTGGGTGACCTCCTGCGCCTGACTGCCGCGACGGATCAACAAGGCCATGGACAAAAAATCGCGGATGAGGTCCTTCATCAAGAGTTTTTCTGCGGGCGCGGCAACAACGCCCAAGGTCTGTGCAAAGGTCATTTGGGCACCGCCATCAGTTCAAGCTTTAGGTTTTTGAAAGCATTGGGGACGTAGAAACAAATAGCCTGAGCAGCCACCATCCGTTCGTAGACCTTGCCTTGGGGTTCAATCGCGAAATAGTGGTTATCCAGACGCAGAGGAATCGCACTCGGCAGCCGCGAAACCGGGTTGAGCACCACGCCAGGCATGGCAGCATTGACCACCACCTCAATTTCTTCCGGAGCACCGACCTTGAACGCACGGGGCACCAGCTCCAGCAACGTCGCACCGGGCATATCGGCATGGACGGCGATATAGAAGTCCGCATTGGCCAACCGAGGATCGCGCAATCGCCCGGTGTAGAAGGAAGGCTTGTTCTGCTCCAAGTCGATGACGATGCACTGGTTGGGCACGACGTTGTCCAGCAACTCACGGATCAGCGTGTCCAGTTTCAGTAATCCCGACGCAGGATCCTGGTGGTCATAAACCGGGAGATCGCCAAGTTCACCGCGCAAGGAAAACGTCAACAAACTGCCGGCCAGCTCGGCCAGGCAGAGATACAGTTGTTCCGGGTGTACGCCTGGATGCTGGAGCAGATGAGCCAGTTCCGGGTAGGCACGGTTCACCGTGTTCAACAACCAGAACAAGGTGACATCGCTGCTTCCGAACTCCGCGACTTGATCACCGCGCTCGCGCCGCCGCGCCCCCAGCATCTGGCTTTTGCCGTGCAGCGCTGCAAGCAGGCGTTTGCCGATCACCAGGGGCGTACGATGGGCGCCCAGGTGCAAACAGGGCGGTACAAACTGCTCATCGCAACGCAAACCGCCCGTGGTGTCCCGCACCAGTCGCAATAAAGGACACGCCGTGTAGCCGTCGAGGTCATCGCCTTCGACCAACATCACGGCATTCAAACGCAGCCGGGTGATCTCGCTCACCAGCTCACCTTCGTTCAGATCAGGCAAGGCGTCGAATCGTTTGCAGAAACGCCGCGGACTCTGAGGCGTCATGGCCTCATCCTGATAATTGGCACCGGCTGGCTGCAGTAACCTCAACGCGACATACACGTTGAGGTGTTTTTCCTTGAACAACACGTTCAAGTCTCGGGCGAGCGGCAGCGGGTCGTGCTGCGGCGCGTCGAAGGCTGTACCGTCGGGAAATACCAGTTTCAGACGCGTCAGTTGCAATCGCCCTTCGGCCAATGCGTCACCATCCACAGACAGTGCCTGCACCCCCCAGTAAAACGGAGTGCTTCGCAACGTGGCCTGAGCCTGTTGATGCTGATGAAAGGCGTCCTGATACTGGAAGTGTTGGGGCAGCATGAACATGCCCTCGTACCACATGACCTGATTGTGCTGGCTCATAGCGGAGCCTCACCTGACGCCGTCGATGACAGATCATCCCCGTCAGCCTCCACCCGCGCAGTCTCCGAGCCTCGATCTCGCCATTGCGCGACCTCATCCAGCACATCGACCCCACGGGCAGCCATCACCCCCGAGCCATCGAGCACGACACGCACACCGTCCGGAGAAAACCACAGGCCATCTTTGCGCAACGAATCCGCCGCGTACGCGATCTTCCACGGTTGTCGGGACAGCCCCTGGAAAAAGGCCGCAACCCCGACAAAGCGAGTGGCATCGCCCAACGGCCAGTTTTCGATCTGGCCGATGCCGGGCAGAACGGTCAGTTCGCGTGCATTCAACATCGTCGAGCCCAGCGTCTGTTGCGGCGCGCCCCACAAGGCATCCGCACTGGCTGCGGCGAACGGCTCTAATCGGGATAACTGATACACCCGCACGACAACAGACAGCGGCTGCCCATCTGCCCCCACATTCAGTAGGTTGCCGCCATCGATGGTCATGCGCAGGCGATCAGGGCTGCTGAACATCATGTCGTTCATCCACGAGCCGCCCATTTTTTTGCCTGCACGATCGGTCACTCCGCACGCACTCAGGGCGAGCGTGAGCAGCACCAAGATTCCTATCCGGTACATAGTTTCCTCACAATTTCCGTATTAAGAGCTGCAGCAAGAACATCCTGCGCAGCCGTTGCTAACTAAGGCTCACCACACATTCGCCATGGATATTGACGTTGATATCCGCGCGATGGATGGGCAACTGCTGAGCCATGCGCTCCAGCACGCAACTGGCTAACTCCGGCATCAGGGTGCCGTTCAAAATGTTGTCGATATTGCGGGCACCGCTATCCACTTCAGTGCAGCGCGACGCCAACGTCTTCGGCACAATCTCGGCAATGTGCAAAGGCACCTGGTAATGACGTTCGAAGCGTTGACGGATACGGGCCAACTTGAGACCGACGATGCGTTCAAGCACGGCGTCTTGCACCGGGTAAAATGGCACCACTTGCAGTCGCCCTAAAAAGGCGGGTTTAAAGGCGTCGTGCAACTCTGGCCGTAGATCCGCGATAAGTTGTTCAGGGCTGGGCAATACGGAGACGTCGTGGCAAGTACGCAGAATATGGTCGGCCCCCACGTTGGAGGTGAGCAGGATCAGCGTGTTGCGGAAATTGATAGAGCGCCCTTCGGCGTCGTCCAACACGCCCTTGTCGAACACCTGGAAAAACAGCTCCAACACATCCGGATGGGCTTTCTCAACCTCATCGAGCAACACCACACTGAACGGTTTTCGCCGCACGGCTTCGGTCAGCACGCCCCCTTCGCCATAGCCCACATACCCCGGCGGCGAGCCTCTGAGCGTGGCAACGCTGTGGGTTTCCTGGTACTCGGACATGTTGATGGTGATCAGATTGCGTTCACCGCCATACAAAGTATCGGCCAAGGCCAACGCGGTTTCGGTCTTGCCCACCCCGCTGGGGCCGAGCAGTAAAAAGACACCGATTGGTTTGTCAGGGTCTTCCATATGCGCCCGTGAAACCTTGATACGCTTGCTGATTGCTTCCAGCGCGTGGCCCTGCCCCAGCACCCGTTCGGCTAGCAGTTGGGGCAGCTGTTGCACCGTACCAATCTCATCGCGCAACATCGTGCCCAGTGGAATACCTGTCCATCCGGCAATTACTTCGCTGACGGCGGCGCCATCGACTTGGCCGTGGACCAACGGCTTATCGCCCTGAACTTCTGCCAGTTGTCCCTTTAAGCGCACCAAGGCATCCGTACTGCCGGGATCGGTCGCTTGGCGCAACTGCGCGCTCAGCACATTTACCTCCTCAACCAGTACCCGTTCACGTTGCCACTGCTCGGACAACGTCTCAAAACGTTGCTGTGTCAGCGTCGTCGCTTGCGTCAATTCGTCGAGCCGGCGCTGATGCGTTGCCCCGGTGCGTGCCTCCTGTTCCAACAGCACGCGCTCATGGGTCAATTGTTCAAGCTGCGAAACACAGTCTTCCAATGCCGCCGGTGGGGTGGATTGCGCCAGCGCTACGCGCGCGCAGGCGGTATCCAGCACGCTCACTGCTTTGTCTGGCAGCTGTCGCCCACTGATGTAGCGGCTCGATAGGCGCACGGCCTGGATCAGCGCTTCATCCAGTACGGCGACACCATGATGCGCCTGCATTTTCTCCATGAGTCCGCGTAGCATGATCACCGCGTGCGCTTCATCAGGCTCTTCAACTTTGACGACCTGGAAGCGACGCGCCAACGCCGCATCCTTCTCAAAGTACTTCTTGTATTCGGCCCAGGTAGTGGCAGCGATCGTGCGCAACTCGCCACGCGCCAGTGCTGGCTTGAGCAGGTTGGCGGCGTCATTCTGGCCGGCCTGGCCGCCAGAGCCGATCAAGGTATGGGCTTCATCGATAAACAGAATGATCGGATGCAGGCTGCGCTTGGTTTCGTCAATCACGGCTTTCAACCGTTGCTCAAACTCACCTTTCACTCCGGCGCCCGCCTGCAGCAGTCCTAAATCGAGGGTATGGATGGCCACCTCACGCAACACGGTCGGTACTTCGCTCAGGGCGATGCGCAACGCCAGCCCTTCCACCACGGCAGTTTTACCCACCCCCGCTTCACCGGTCAGGATGGGGTTGTTTTGCCGCCGACGGGTCAGGATATCGATCATCTGGCGCACTTCCTGATCGCGCCCCAACACCGGATCAATTCGGCCTTCCCGGGCACCCTGGGTCAGATTCACGGTGTACTGGTCCAAAGCGGGCGTTTTACCCGCTGCGGTCGCCATCGTGGAGCCTGATTGCTCAAGGGCAACAGCCTCCGAGGTGCTTGAGATCAGTTGCACAAGACGATTACGCAAATCATCCGGATGAACCTTTTCCAACTCCGCTGCCGAAGCCAGCACCCAGCGTCGAAGTTCCTGGTCATCAAGCAAGGCAAGCAGCAGGTGGCCGCTACGCACACGATCCTGACCGTACTCAATGGAGGCCACTACCCAAGCCCGTTCAATCCATCGTGCAATCTGCGGCGACAGCGCTGGCGTACGTGTGTTGCCGACCTTGAAGCCAGACAGGGCGGCGCGCAACTGAGCCTGCAAGCGTTCTGTAACGACCTCATAGTGGTGCAGGATAGGACGCACATCGCAATCATCGATGGCCAGCAGTTGCAGCAGCACATGCTCTACTTCCACGTCGTAGTGACGCTCGTTAAAGCACAACGCGGCGGCATCCTCAGTGGCACAGCGACTAAGGTCATTCAGTTTGGCAAACAGGGTCTTCAGGTTCACAGCAGCGTGCCCTCATAAGGAATACGAAAAATCGCGCATCGATCAGGAGTGGTTTCCCGTGCAGGACGTTTCAGCCAGCCCAACCAGCCCAAGGCCAGCAGGCCACTTCGCCCCAGACGTGCCTGGGGTACCGCGTCGGCGCGTAACAAGGGTGCGATTTCAATGTCCAGGAAGGCGCCGATGTAGAAGCGCGCCAGCTGCACTAGCTTGTGATAATCATTGGTACCGGGCTGAAACCGCTGGTACTCCTCCAGACTGAGAGGCCCCAGCTCAATGCGAAGGCAGGACTGATAGTCCCAGACGCGATGGCCCATCACTGCGCCACGCCCCAGCACTGCGTTGCGACGTCCCAATTGGCTGCGTTGTGTGGTCGGCAATGGCAGCCAGCGCCCCACGAAGCTCTTCACGGCACAGGGCACGGCGAAATAGTAAGCAAGCATGCATTCCAGGTTCTGCGGCGTGCGCCGCTGCTGGGCCAGCAGGCCGGAAAAGTAACTGAACACATCCCGTGGCAAGGCCGCACCGTATTTTTCCGATGGGTTCAGCTGAACTCGATCACCTACTCCCAACAACGTATGCAGATAGCGGTCAAAGTCCGATCGCCCCTTGCGTTCGTACTCGATATGGAACTTGTACTTCTGCCAAGCCTGATAGAACAGCGCCGTCATGCGATGAGAAAACAGGTCCAGAAAGGCGTGCCCAGCGTCATCGCGGTTTTGCATGTGACGGGCCATCAACATTTCGGTATAGGGCCTGGGTAATACACCGCAAGGTCCCACGAGTCCCATGAACGTGACCTGCACCTCGGACAGCGGCAAGCCCGCCAAAGAGGTGAGCTCAGGTCGTTCAAAGCGCAGATCACTGACATCACTGGCAGGGAAGTTCAGCGACAGCAGCGAACGAAACCGCAGCGGATCATCATGGGGGCGTGCTTCAGGATCGGTACGTCCCGTCTTGCTGTAATGAAGTCGCAGCAAACGCACCAGTTGAAAGAACTCAAACCGGTACGGCTGTGACCGTGCCTGATCGATCAGACCAGGGCTTGAGCGCCGGTTCTTGGTGGCCATTGCACGATTCTCTTTTCTCGTTGGCGAGACTGCAGGGTGAGTTGGGTAAAGCTGTTGAGCGAGCAATACAGCCCGAAGAAATGGTCCAGCACCTGGCCGAACAGGAACACGCCACCTCCGATGTACTGGCTTTCATCCAGCTCCAAGGTCAGGCCCACGCCACGCACCACGCCAGGCCGGGGATAGCCAACCAACGCAACTGTCGGCTCACTGCGCAACGAAACAATGCCGTTGATCTGCTTTTGCAACGCCGAGGATTGCCGATAGTTGTAAAGGCTCAGCAGCTCCAGCAAAACGTCGCGTCCGTCGTGAGCCAATGACAGATGGTTGAGTGACAAATGCGACACCAAACGCCACAGCAGTCCCTTGCCCTGTGGCAAGCGCACGGAGGGCGTGGGTTTACGCAGGCAGCGAATACGCTGCACCACCGAGTCGCGCTCAAGAAAGAAATCGCTCCCCGTGCCGCCATAGGGCAGCAAGGTTGGTAAGTCGCGATTACTGCACGTCAACGTCAAACTGAGGGTGTCGTCGGCGCTGTCAATCAACTCCAGCTCCCGGTCCACCAAACGAATCGACAGGTCAGTGCCAGTTTGTTGAGCGTGGGTTGCAGATCGACGTCGCGCGATCCAATAGCTATCGCCTTCAGTCAGCGAATCACGCGGCTCAAAAAACGGTCGGCACACCTCGATCTGCTGCCGCCGCCCGGCTTCCTTGACTCGCACAACCCGTTCAATCGACACGACTTCGGCGTAGCGATGCTGGCGACCATCCGGAACCACCGGGTACTCGTGCTGAGTGTGAGTCAGCTTGATCGGCTCCGCCTGTTGGCGGAACAGATTGACCACCGGCGCACAGTTGAGCTTGAAATGAGCGGCATTGACGTTCTGTGCCAGCCGGGTCAGCCGCTCCGGCACATCATATTCGGCGAAGTACAGGTTGACCTCCACCGCATGCACGGCCTTCCCGACCAACACACTCCCCAGCCCTTCAAGGTCAAAGAACATGAACTTGTCGGGAAAGGTGAAATACTCGTGCAGCAGCCGGTAGCCCAGAAAGGAGCGTTCAGAATAGTCAATCAAGCCTTCGTCAGCGGCATACCCGACCGTCTTCACCGTACTCAGTGGCAGTACAACCTCGCGCCGCTGCCCTGCTTCGGTAAACAGCAGCGTCAGCCGGGCCACGTTGTTGAACAACAGCTCATAGAGGTGAAGCGTCAGGGTGCTTTCACCATCAATAAAAAACCTCAGCGGCTGCAACGCGAGATCACCGAAAGACGTATCCGTAGTGGTGCTCAGGCTGATACGCAAACGCGCCTGGTGCTCGGTCGTGCGACTACTGAAAGCCGAACGCTCAAGTTCCAGAAATGTCGCGTCGGTTACCCTGACAGGCCAAATCGTCACGGGATAGCACGTGCGGAACAGACACGAAATGCCATCAACTTCTTGGGATTTCAGTTGGCTATGGCGCTCGATGCAGTAGCCGTCAGTGACAGCACTGCTATCGCTGGCAGAGAACTCGACAATCGACAATGAGGGGGTCGGTCGCAGGTAGTGCGGGTACATCACCTCCAGGAAGGCCTCGACGATTTCCGGAAAATCGTCATCGAGCTTCTTGTGCACGCGCGCTGCGAGAAACGAAAACGCTTCAATCAGGCGCTCCGCATGCGGATCCTCGCATTGGTCACCGTCCATCAACAACCGTGAGGCAATCTTCGGATACTGGCGCGCAAATTCCTGCCCGAGGGTACGCAGGTGCGACAATTCCTTTTCGTAGTAAGGCAACAGATCGCTATGCATCAGTTCAAATTCTGCACGGTGTAAGCCTGAGTATTGACCTGCAACACGGCATCAAAGGACACCTTACGCGTGGTCTCGGGCAAACGCAGCAAAGCGTCTACACGAAAGGTCAGTTGGCGTTGTTGCGCCAGCGAGTCCAGGAGCTGAACGCGAACCTGACGAAAGCGACGATCACCGGTCTCGATGGCCTGCTTGAGTTGCAGCCGAATCTGCGTGCGATCCTGCGGGTTGAGCAACCCTTTGCTGGTGAAGTCGGGCAAACCGTACTCCAGCAACGAGCCGCGCAACTGAGGGAACGCATCCAATGAGCGTGGCCGCATGTTCTGCCGCGTATTCACAAGAGTTTCCAGGTCGCGTACCAGGCTGGCGGTGTAATCCGCCAGCGAATAGAGCCGCTGTGTACGGCCCTCCACCGGCTGATGTGGAGCTTCGTCACTCAACCGATCAAACAAGGTTGGCAAGAATCTAGCAGGCGTATTCATGAGGCCATCCTGGCACCGGCGCAGATCAACTGCGGGTGGATTTCGGCAATTCGGCGACCAGACGCAATGACGCCGTCAGCTCATCCAGTTGGTAATGGGGGCGCAGGAAGCTCACCGACTTATAGACGCCGGTTTTACCCGGCACTTCAAACACCTCGACACGGGCTTCGCGTAGCGGGTTCTTGGCTTTGGCTTCCTGGCTGGCGGTGTCATCCAGCAACACATAGTTGGAAAGCCAGGTGTTGAGGAACGACTCCACGTCTTGGCGAGAGGCAAAACTTCCAACCTTGTCGCGCATGATTGCCTTCATGTAATGAGCGATGCGCGAGGTGGCGAAGATGTACTGCAACTGCGCCGAAAGCCTGGCGTTGGCGTTGGCGACATCGGTGTTGTACTGCTTCTGTTTTTGCATCGACTGTGTGGCGAAGAACGCTGCGTGGTCGGTGTCTTTGCGGTGTACCAACGGCACGAACCCGAGATCCGACAGTTCTTTTTCACGTCGGTCGGTGATGGCGATTTCCGTTGGGCATTTGAGCGCCACCTCGCCGTCATCGGTCATGAAGGTATGACTGGGCAATCCTTCAACCAGGCCACCGCCTTCCACGCCACGAATGGCGACACACCAGCCATAACGCGAAAACGCCTGGGTAACCTGGGTCGTCAACGCATAGGCTGCGTTGACCCACAAGTATTTGCTGTGGTCACGACCGTCGACGTCTTCCTTGAAGAGGAACGACTCAACCGGCACGGTATCCGGCCCATAAGGCAAGCGTCCCAAGACATGCGGGAGAACTAACGCGGTGTAACGTGAATCTTCACTGGCCCGAAAGGACTTCAGCTTGGTGTACTCGACCGTATCGAAGATCTTGGCCAGGTCCCTAGGGCCCGCCATATCCGTGAACGAGTCCCAACCGAACATTTCAGGAGAGGCTGCCGAGATGAACGGGGCATGAGCGGCGGCCGCCACATGCGATATCTCTTCCAGCAGATACATGTCTTCTGGACTACGGCTGAACTTGTAATCGCCCATCAACATGCCAAACGGAGCACCGCCAAAGGTCCCGTACTCTTCCTCGTACACCTTCTTGAACAAGGCACTCTGGTCAAACTCAGAGGCGGCTTTCAAGTCGCGCACCAGATCCCGCTTCGAAGCATTGAGCAGCTTGATCTTCAGCGTGGTGCTGGTTTCGGTGTTGTCGACCAGGTATTTCAGCCCGCGCCACGACGCCTCCAATTGCTGAAACTCATCGGCATGCATGATTTCGTTGAGCTGCTCGGACAACAGCGCATCAATATCGGCGATGCGCGCATCAAGCACGGCCATCAAATCCTTGCTGGGTGTAACCGCACCCTCAAGCACTTGCCCGACCAACTCACCAATGAGGTCACGGGTACGCGTACGCTCGGTTTCGGAACGGGCTACACGGCTTTCGGAGATGATGCTGTCCAGCAAGGATGTCTGTGGTGCAGTTGTTTCCAACTGCTGCTGGGTGGCCTGCGCATTGAGTGACGGATCAGCAGTCATGATCGGCTCCCTGCGCAGCGACGGAACTAGCCTGCCCCTGACGCCCAAACTCTTGACCCAACGCCTGGAGCTTTGCAGGGTCCTGAATAACCGCTTGCAACATCTCCTCCAGCTTGTCGTTACCCCCCATCTTGTTGCGCAAATCGGCTAGTTTGCTACGCAATTCCAGGAGCTTGCGCAACGGTTCTACCTGCTTGACGACATTCTGCGGCTCGAAGTCATCCATCGCATTGAAGTTCAGCTCGACACCCAGCTGTGTACCGTTTTTGGCCAGGCTGTTGTCGACCCGATAACTCAACCGAGGCTTGATGCCCTTGAGCACGCCGTTGAAATTATCCCGATCGATGAGTACAAACTTACGGTCCTTCAGACGCGGCAGCGGCTCCAACGGATGCCCTGAGAAGTCCCCCATCGCGCCCACTACAAACGGCAGCTCCTTTTGCTCGATGGCATCTCCGACTTCAACGTCATAAGTAATCTGCACACGCGGCGCACGGATGCGGTCGAGCTTGTGCTGGGTGCTTTCCATCTTTGCCATTTGGCGAACTCCTTAATCGTTTTTCATCCGTTCTAGTCCTACATCGCAGCGGAACTTGCTTCTGCGAAATTGCGATGTTGACCAAGCTGGCACAAGCGCAAACACACAACTTTTGCAAACTATCGGATGCTGAACTAACGCAACCGAAGCGACTCAAAGCGCCTCATCAAACGTCGCACACCGTAACTGGCTGAATTAGCACGCACAATCAGACCTGTTACTTTCTCAAGTAGCCTATTTCCATTTGAATTGAAGGAATACCCCCACGATCAACAGCGTTTTAATTTTTATGTAAAGGCAATTTTCTGAAAAAGTTTGATCGTCCCCATACTGCCCACGCGAGCCGCCTTACACACCAGCCGCTCTAGTTTGTGGGATTAGGCAGAAACCTCAAAAAAATATTCTTTTTTACAAGGTGGATTTTTCACAAAAAGCAGTACAGATAGTTCACCTCGTTACAATTTCCTAGCTTGACAAGCGTTTTTCAAGAAGGTCTCCTTTGCGACTTCAACTGCAAGTAAATCCCTTCAAGAGCATCACTAATGCACATGGCCGAAACATTCGCGCAAAGGCGTTTACAGGGACTTAAGGATGAGCAATAGACTGTATCCCTGCTCGGTGAATGACGCGCTGGGTGAGAGCACGCATAGTGGGTTACTGGGGCATGGCACACTGCCTTGGCCAAGCGTAATCGCTGAGCGCCAGTTACCTACAAGCATATCTATTAGTGGCTTTACGCGACTGACGAACTGAGCGCGGCGCACTTCATGGTGGCAACGCTTAGGGATCCGGATAACGGACTGGACGCTCAAGAGCACGAACAGATGGCGTTGCACCTGAGTTATCTACTTTCAAAGGTAAAAGTTGCAGGATATGTCACGGTGCGTGAAGTTAAGGAGCTACATCAGAAGGCGCAATCGATTCCGGTGATTGGACCGGCGCTCTTCTCCCTCTCTAGTTTGCCTAGCACTACAGCGGCATTATCGGCCTTAGCCCACGCTTCATTCAAAAGCGCAAAGATGTCCGAGTTGCTGGATGTGCCACCAGGCCTTAAAAAGCAATTGCTGAACTGGGCATCTTCTCGCGGGGCTGCCGGAACCACTTCAGCCAAACGAGCCTTTAAGAACCGTATCAAGCTCATTAGGCTTCAGGGAAAATTGCATTTTGAGATACCCGCTAACGCGCGGGCCAAAATGTATAAACTTGGGTCTAGGAATGCAGCCAATATTATTCACCTACCCGTTTATCACGCCGCTCAATCGCTTAGAAAAAGAATACGTGTAAGTAATAACAATTACTCATCGCGCGGAGTGGGTCGTTACCTCACGGGAGGACCTAGCGCAATTTTGACAATGGCGCCACAAGCGATGCTGGATGCTGCTGAAGCAGAAAGCCTCAATGAGTTCCTACGAAAATCCGCCTATAGTCAACCAACGATTATAGGTGGAATTATTCTTGGTGCTGCAGCAGGCGTGCTGATTGGTGGAAGTGCAATAGTTGTCATCAGCCTAGGGATAGCTGCAACAATAATTGTGAGCAGCTTGATGAGCGATGGGGTAACGGGATGGGGCACCGGACTGGGTGATTTCATCACGGAGTCATACCTATGACTTATGCCGACATTGACTACTTTATGATACGACTAAGATCTGCCGTATTAGTCTACCTGTTGCTGGGCGGGATGATCACATCACTAGATCCAAGTTTGCTATCAATCCCCTACATAGCAATAATAATCTGGGCAATATTCAGATATGTACGCTGCGCCTACATCACCGAGCGATTCGTAGAATATGCAACATTCACTCTATGGAACATGATTAATTTTTGCTCAATGTTAGTATTTGCGTCGATCTCGTTAACATTTCATCATTCCTTTGGATTTACCGCCAAGCAATCTATTTTTGTAGCAAGCCTGCCAACCATTTTAACATTAGCCCTATATGTCATCTTTGCTCTCGGATGCAAGCCAGGCAACGCATTTAAAATTGTCGGACGCCGAGTTGAAGTGACTGAACCTGCCCCAATCAACAAACAAGATACATTAGTGATAGTGGCAATATGCATAGCACTCACCCCTTTAATCATTCGCTATCCCTCTCCGCATGCCATAGCAACATGGTTTGCCTACGGAGCCAACATATTTATCATTTACCAGAATCGGGAGAAAATCTCTGGATTTCGAAAATTAAGGGCACATGAGTCAAGTACTAAAACGCAATTACTATTCGAAAACATGGAGCAAATTCACAATTTGCGAAGATCCAGCTTAACTGGCCGAATTATGCAGAAATTATTTATGTGAATGTCACTTTACTGCCAATCTCCGAAAATGTGAAGAATTAACATTCTTAGATATCAACCAGTCAATAGAGCGAGCAAATGATTGAGACAAACACATACCGTTTTGTGGCTCGCATCTTTATTGGTTCTGGATTAAATATATAGCTTACGGGTGTGACCATGATGATGGCGCCCATGACTTTAGGCGCTCCTTATCTTAGCTTTGATGCATTGACAGGAACGACACGATGATCCGCACTGACAAGCAATACTTTCTACATAACCTCCATAGCGCCACCTTCGCATATTGCGCACTTGGGACAATACCTTTAATATTATCACCCTCAGAACTTCACCTCCTAGGTGCAGCATTAATTGAATTGCTATTAATCAAAAACTTTCACTGTGTTTACATCACCGAAAGCGTCACCAACTGCATATCGTTTATGTTGTGCCTGATACTCATTTTCTTTTTCGCATTCTCATACATCATCACATTCGCCCTCATCAACAAATATTTAATCACTTCTCTCACGACGTCTTTTTTTATTGGTTTGATTTCCCCAGCAGTACACGCCACTCAGTACTTCCATGCTCGGTCTCGAAAGCATTTCAATTCTCCTTTTACACTCAGTGGATCGCGAGTTAAAACAACATACCCTAAAACCGTTTTATCTCCACGCAAGCATTTCGTGATAGTCGGAGCCTGCACAGGATTAATATCTGTAACATTTCTGCATCTGGAAAAATTCGAGTTTTCCTTCCTATTCTTCGGAGTGTCAACGCTAATTGGTTGCGCGTACATCTTTTACTATATGCGCAATGCTGTTTCCGGGCTAAAACAACTAAAGCAGCACCAGAAGAAAGAAAATATCGTTTTAACCTTCTGCAATCTCGAAGAAATCCGCGAATTGAGAAACGCCTCATGGATAGGTCGTAGTGTGCAATGGATTTTCAAGTAAGAGCCATGGCACCCTCCCCCACATTTGAAAGACCAACGTCACACAGCCCAAACACCTAGGATTCGCACAAATGGACCTGGAATCAATATTTGCGCCCCAAAACCGCCGTTTAATCAAACTAACAACACCCACTTTGGAGTTTCAAGAGTTACTGCTGGAAAATTTCAATGGCACTGAGGGTCTCT